>DASXUA010000078.1:0-7911 GCA_036505095.1 Phycisphaerae bacterium | reverse complement strand
ATCGCCGATTTCCGCTCGCGCTGGCGGCGGCAGGTCTCGCCCAACGCGGCCGCGGTGCGACGTGCCATCGTGGGCCGGACGATCACGCGCCTCAGCCGCCGCGGCAAGTTCATCGTGCTGCAACTCGATACCGGCGATGGTCTGCTGGTGCATCTGCGCATGAGCGGGCGATTCGAATGGACCAATGGGCGCAGCTCCACCGCCACGCATGTGCGGGCGGTCTGGAACTTCGAGGACGGTCATCGCCTGCTGCTGTGTGACGCCCGCAAGTTCGGGCGCATTATCCATACGCATGATCTGGCCGGCAGCACGCGCGCTCTGGGCCCCGAGCCGCTGGGGCGCGCGTTCACGGTCGACGCGCTGGCAAAGTTGCTGGAAGCGCGTTCACGGCGCATCAAGCCTTTGCTGCTCGATCAGACGGTAATCGCCGGGCTGGGGAACATTTACACGGACGAAGCGCTGTTTCGCGCGGGAGTGCACCCCCTGACACATGCGAACGGGCTGAGACGCGCGGCGGTCGCCAGGCTACACGGCGCGATTCGCGAAGTGCTGCGGGAAGGCATTCGGCGCAACGGCACGTCAATCGACTGGATATATCCCGAGGGCCGCATGCAGGAATACCTGCGCGTCTACGGCCGCGCCGGCGCGCCCTGCGTAACTTGTGGGACGCCCATCATCGCGCTGCGCGTCGCGCAACGCGGCACGCACATTTGCCCGAGCTGTCAGCCGGCGTCGTTTGCCTGACGGCGGCTGCGGTGCCTGGTTTCGTCGATCGACTGCGATTGGCGCGGTCAGACCGTCATCAGCGAGCGCTGCGACCAGCCTTCGCGCCAGCGATTGAGCCAGTTCGCGGAGCCGGGCCGATGACGAGTCCAGAGTTCGGGCCGCGGCGACTCAGGCCGTGCCCAGCCGGACGGAATCGGGGATGAATTTCCGGCGAAATGTCGTTCATATACAGCAGGAGGCGCTAATCGCGTGAGCGATTCGGCCGAGATATTCCTGCAGTTCATCCGGCCACACTGGCGGCGCCTACACGTGGTCGCGCGGCGCTATGTCGCCAACTCGGCGGATGCGCACGACCTTGTGCAGGAAACTTTGCTGCGCGCCTGGCGCAGCTTCTCGACAGCTCAGGAGCGCGTCTACGAGCGCGCCTGGCTTTTTGTGATCATGCGGAGCGTCGTGCGCGACTGGCACCGGACCGCTCAGCGGCGGATCAGGCTGGCAGGGACGCAGAGCGACGAACTGACATCCGTGGCGGCAGGCGAGATGGGCGAACCCTTCTGCCCGCTGCCCAACATGGACGAAGAGCGTTTTCGGGAGTTTCTGGACGATCGCGTGGCGGCCGCGTTCGATGCCTTGGATGCGCCCTTCCGCGAGGTGGTAATCTTGTCGGTGGCCGGCGGGCTGAATTATCGGGAGATTGCTGAAGTGCTCGATTGTCCGATCGGGACGGTGATGTCGCGCATGGCCCGTGCCCGCCGCGCATTGCGCGAACGGTTGGCCGACTTCGCCCAATCGCAGCGCTGGACCCAGGGAACCGGTCATGACGTGCGGTGAAGTTCGGGAAATCCTGTTCGCCTTTCTGGACAGCGAGTTGGACGCTTCGCTCAGCATCGAGGTCCAGCGGCATCTGGAGCGCTGCCCCGAATGCGCGCGCGAGGCCGAGATTGAACGCACTGTCCGTCGTCAACTTGCCCTTAACCTCGCGGGCCAGAGCACTGAGGCGCCTTTCGATCCTCAGGCGCTCACGCAGTCGCTGGTCGGTCGCCGCCCACGCCGCGCGAGGTCGGCACTCGCCAGCCTAATCCGCCGATCGCCAAGCCGGCTGCTGGCTGCGAGCCTGATCCTCGGATGCCTGATCGGTGGCGGCGCGTGGCTCATTTATCGCGCGGCGACACCACGAATCCATTCAGCTTCGCTCGCAGATGTGCTGATCGAAGACTTTGACCATTTCCTGCACGAGGGCCGACCCGTTCAGATCGCATCCGCGGATCGGCAGGTGGTTTCGGACTGGCTGCGGCAGGCGACCGGCCTGGGAGTGTCATTGCCCGTCATGCACAGCGGGCATTGCAAGCTGATCGGTGCCCGAAGGTGCGCACTGGGCGGCCGGCCGGCGGCGTTTGCGCTCTACGAGATGGATGGAACGCCCGCCTCGCTGATCGTGCTGGCGGATGGGTCAGGCGATCTGGCACATATGCGGCGCAGCGAGCGCGAGGGGCGCGTGCACTGGGTCGACCGCTGCAAGGGCCATACGGTCGTGGCCTGCCGGCGCAACGACCTGGTCTACGCGGCCGTCTCCACACTCTCAGAGGATGAATTGCTGCATCTGATGCCGACGGTTCAGGAGTAGGCTTCATGGGGCTGGTTCGCGCCGCGCTGCGCAACCCATATCTGATCGTCGTGCTCGCACTGGCGGTCGTGATCGTCGGCATCACGGCCGCGACACGCATTCCGACCGACATCCTGCCGCTCTTCAAGACGCCGGCCGTGCAGATCCTCACCTTCTATCCCGGCATGCCGGCCGAGATCATGGAGAAGGACATCACCAGCCGACTGGAGCGCTGGACCGGCCAGTCCAACGGCATCGCGCGGCAGGAAGCCAAGAGCATGGTCGGCGTTTCCGTCGTCAAAGATTTCTTCCGCGAGGACATCGACCCGAACACGGCCATGTCGCAGGTCACCTCGCTGGCCATGAGCGATTTGTATTACCTGCCGCCGGGCACCATCCCGCCCATGGTGATGCCATTCGACCCGACGGCGAGCATCCCGCTCTGCCTGCTGACGGTCTACAGCGACACGCACGACGAGAAGACGCTCTATGACATCGCCTACTTCGAGCTGCGCAATCGATTGCAGGGGATCACGGGCGTCATCGCCCCGGCCGTCTACGGCGGCAAGCTGCGGCGCATCCTCGCCTACGTCGATCGCGAAAAACTCCAGGCGCGCAATCTCGCGCCGATGGACGTGGTGCAGGCCGTGCAGCGCTACAACACCATGATCCCCACCGGCAGCGCCAAGTTCGGCGAGCTGGATTACCAGATCAATGCCAACGGCATGGTCGAGAAGGTCGATGAGCTGAACGCCATCCCCGTCAAGCTCGAAGGCAATGCACCCGTCTTCATCCGCGACGTCGCCGAGGCGAAGGACACCAGCGCGATCCAGACGAACATCGTGCGGGTGAACGGCCGGCGTCAGGTGTATATCCCGATTTACCGGCAGCCGGGCGCCAACACGATCCAGATCATCGAAGGCCTCACCGCGACGCTCGCCTCGATCAAGGAGCGGCTGCCCAAGGGCGTAAACCTGGCGGTGACGTTCGATCAGTCGGTCTACGTGAAGGAAGCCATCGCGAACCTGAGGAATGAAGCCCTGCTCGGGGCGGGCCTGGCCGTGCTGATGATCCTGCTGTTCCTGGGCAGTGTCCGCTCGACGCTGATCATCGCGCTGGCCATTCCGCTGTCGATCCTGGCCGCACTGATCGGACTGTATTTCACGAAGAACAGCATTAACGTCATGACGCTGGGCGGATTGGCGCTGATCATGGGCCGCTTGGTGGACGACGCCATCGTCGTGTTGGAGAATACGCACCGACATCTGCAGATGGGCAAGGCGCCGGCGGCGGCCGCGCTGGATGCGGCCGGCGAGGTGGCCATGCCGGTGCTGGTCGCGACCATCACGACCGCGGTCGTCTTTTTCCCCGTGGTGTTCCTCTTTGGCCTGGGCAAATTCCTGTTCACGCCGCTGGCGCTGGCCGTCGTGTTCGCCATCGCGGCTTCGTATTTCGTCTCGATGACGCTCGTGCCGATCTGCTGCGCCAAGTTCTTCCGAGCGCATTTGCCAGAGGTCACGCATCCAGAGGGACCGCCCAAGACGCTGATCGACCGCATGACGGCGCAGCTTGTCGCCGTGTGCGGCGTGGTGGTCGGCTGGGCGTTGGGCCATCGATTGATCGTCACGGGCGTTACGGCGGTCGCGTTCGGCCTGTCGCTGCTGCTCTATCCGCTGATCGGACGCGAGCTGTTCCCGGCCGTCGATGTCGGGCAATTCACGGTCCGCGTCCGCGCCCCATCCGGCACGCGCCTGGAAGAGAGCGAGAAGCTCATCACGCGCGTCGAGCAGTCGATCCAGCAGACGATTCCGAAGCAGGACCTGTCCATGCTGATCTCGAACATCGGCGTGCTGCTCGACTGGCCGGCGGCGTACACGCCCAATTCCGGCCCGATGGATTCGTTTGTGCTCGTGCAGCTTACGCCACAACGTTCGAAGAGCATCCAGGACTACGTCGTCGAGCTGCGCGAGAAGCTGAATCGCGACTATCCCGGCATCGAATTCGCCTTCGAGACCGGCGGCATGCTGACCGCCGCGCTGAATTTCGGGCTGCCCTCGCCGATCAACATCCAGATCGAAGGCAACAAGCTCGACGTGGCCGCGAAGCTCGCCCGGCGCATCACCGCGCTGTGCGAGAACGTACCCGGCGCGGTCGATGTCCGCATCCAGCAGAAGCTGGATTACCCGCAGATCGCCGTGGACGTCGACCGCACGCGCGCCGCCTACTGCGGCCTGACGCAGCAGGACGTGGTCAAGAACGTCGTGACCGCGTTCAACAGCTCGATCAATTTCAGTCCGTCGTTCTGGATCGATCAACGCAACGGCAACCACTATTTCATCGGCGCCCAGTATCCCGAGAGCGAGATTGTCTCGATGAGCACGCTCGAGCACGTGCCGATTACCGGGAGCGCTTCGAGTTCACCGACGCTTCTGAAGAACATCGCGTCGTTCCACCGCACGACGGCGCCGGCCGAAATCAATCACCTCAACATCAACCGCGTGACGGACGTGTTCGTGAACGTGCACGGGCGCGACGTGGGCTCCGCGGCGGCCGAGATCGAGAAGGGCCTCGCCGCGCTGCGCTCCGAGCTGGCGGGCGACGATCAGGCCGCAGCCGCTGCCGGTCAGCCGAAGCCCTGGGAAGGCTACCACGTTTACATGCGCGGCGAGGTGGCCAGCATGAAGGAATCGTTCGCCAGCCTCGGCTTCGGCCTGATCCTCGCTGGCGTGCTGGTCTACCTGGTCATGGTCGCGCAGTTCCGCTCGTTCGTGGACCCGTTTATCGTCATGTTCGCAGTGCCGCTCGGACTAATGGGTGTGCTGGCGATCCTGTTCCTGACGCATCAGACCATCAACGTGCAGTCGTTCATGGGCGTGATCTTCATGGTGGGGATTTCGGTGTCGAACAGCGTCTTGCTCGTGGAGTTCGCGAATCGGATGCGCGCGGAGCAGGGCTTGTCCGTTTTCGACGCGGCCCGTGAGGCGGCGAAGGTTCGCTTGCGCCCCATCCTGATGACCTCCATCGCGGCCATCCTCGGCTTGCTGCCGATGGCGGTCGGCCTTGGACGCGGCAGCGAGGCCAACATCCCGCTGGCCCGCGCGGTCGTCGGCGGGCTGTCCGTGTCAACGATACTCGTCATCGTGTTCGTGCCGGTGCTCTACACGTTGCTCAAACGCGGATCGGGGGACGGGCGTCCGCGCCCGCCGCTCAGCGCTGCCGTGCAGGAGGCCTGAAGATGCGGAGATACACGCGCTCAATCGCCGTCATCGCGGCCATCGCAGTCGCGATTGCCGGGTTGTGCCTAGCCAGACGCTTGGTCGCGGCTCAGGCGGCCAAAGACGCGCCATCATCAGCGCCCGCTATCCAGAGTGCGCCGCGCGGCGTCGAGGTGGTCAAGCCGCAGCGCACGATAATGTCACGTTCGCTGGATGTGCCCGCCACGCTCCAGGCGTACGAACAGGCCGACCTGTATGCCAAGACCTCCGGGTACATTTCGGAAGTACGCGTCGATATCGGCGACCGCGTGCAGGCCGGCGACGTTCTGGCTGTGATCGACGTGCCCGAGATGGCCAGGGAACTCGAAGAAACCCAGGCCCAGCACGCGGCCAAGCGCGCCGCGCTCGCCGCGGCCGAAGCGCACGTCGTACAAGCGCAGAAGATGCTCGAGGTCGCCCGCAGTCAATTGCAGCGCTACCGCGCCGACCTGGCGCTTAAGGAGGCGACCGCCGGTCGTCGGGAGGAGTTGTTCGCCGGCAAGGCGATCCCGCAGGAACAGCTCGACGAGGCCCGCAGCCAGCTCGAAATCGCCCGCGCCGAATTCGGGATCGCGGAGTCGAAGATCGCCGCGGCCGAGGCCGACGTCAGCGGTGCCGAAGCCGCCCGAGCCGTCGCCAATGCCGAGATCGAGGTGGCCGCGGCGCGCATCGCGCGGACCCAGACGCTCATGCAGTACGCACAGATCGTTGCACCCTTCGATGGCGTCGTGACGCAGCGCACGGTGGACCGCGGCGCGCTCGTGCAGTCGGCCACCTCCAGCCGCACCATGCCGCTCTTCACGGTACAACGCATCGACGTGCTGCGCGTATTCATCGAGGTGCCCGAATCCGACGTCGCCCATGTGCAGCCGGGATCGGTGGCCAAGATCAAGCCGTACGGCTGGACGGATGCGGAGCTGGAGGGCAGCGTAGCGCGCATCGCCTCGTCCCTGAATCCCGGCACGCGGACGATGCGGACCGAGATCGACCTGCCGAACCCCGACGGCCGCCTGCTGCACGGCATGTACGCACAGGTGGTCCTCGCGCTGGACGAGCGCGCGAACGCCTTGACCATTCCGGCGTCGGCCCTGCTGACCGAGGGCAAGGAGGCGTTCGTCTACACCGTCCGTGACGACCGCGCCGTCCGCACGCCCGTGAAAACCGGCCTGGATGACGGCATCCGCGTCCAGGTGACGCAAGGCCTCGACGACGACGCGCTGGTGGTGGTGACCGGCAAGGGCTTGATCAGCGCAGGCGCGGCTGTGCGCCCGGTGTTGAAAGGCGGGGCAACGCCCTGGGGTCGCGGTGCAGGAGGTGGTTCCAGCCCTGAAAGGGCGCGCTAACGACTCGCGTGCGATTAGCGCGCCCCTTCAGGGCTTCGCCGGTACTTGCTTCTCCTATCCCCAGGGCGTTGCCCTGGGCTGATCTAGCGCAGGGCTTCGCCCTGCGAACGGGCAGTGATGTTGCTACGCAGAACAGGCATGAGCGGAGCAGTCGCGGTCTGCTCCTTAAGCGGCGCACTGATCGTCGGCTGCATCTCCGCGCAGCGCGCGCCCCGTGCCGTGCGGCCTTCGGTCGCGCCGCATCAACGCGGACTTGCGGGCGAGAGCATCAAGCTCGCTCCCGGAGCGGTCGAGCCGATGTACCGCGAAAAGCTGGCCATCGACCTGGCCACCGCCCTCCAAGTCGCGGCCGCACAGAATCTCGATATTCGCCAGGCGCGCGAGCAAATCGAGGGCGCGCAGGGCCGGCTCGAGAGCGCTGTCGGCGCGGCATTCCCTGTGATCGTGCCGACCGCCCTCTTCGAGCATGTTGAAGGAACGGTGCGCGCCACGGAAGGCAACCTGGTGGGCGTCGGCTTCAACACGTTTCAGCCGTCCGTCGCCGCGCAGTGGATCCTCAATCCGCCCCGCGTCGCTTACGACATTGTCGCGGCCCGCAAGCGCCTCTACGCCTCGGAGCAGCTCGAACAGGCGGTGCAGGTCGAGACGCTGCGCGCGACGGCCACGCAGTATTACGATCTCGTTCTGGCGCAGACGCGCGTCTCGGCCGCGCAGCAAGGAGTGACGGAGGCCGAGGAACTGCTGCGCATCACGCGCCTGCGCTTGCAGGCGGGCACGGGCGTTCCGGCGGACGATCTGCGCGCCCAGGCGCGGCTGGCCGAGCGGCGCCAGGAACTGATCGGGGCCGTGAACACGTTCTACAACGCCTCCGTGGCACTGGCGACAACACTCCGGCTTGAGCCAACGCTCACCCTGGTCCCGAAGGCCGATGCGCTGCCACCCGTCACCCTCGTGCGCGACGATCTGGATCTTGACGATTTGCTCG
>DASXUA010000077.1:0-3171 GCA_036505095.1 Phycisphaerae bacterium | reverse complement strand
TTCAAGACAAACTCGCCTCTGAGCGACAGAGGCGACTCCAACAGACCAAAACCTGGAAGCGCCAGCAAACCGAGGCGCAATACGCTGAATATCAAGGGACGCTCGCGCGGGCCCGGGATCGCTTGGCGGTGATCGACGGCGGCGCGCCTGACATTGTTCGCAAAATAGCTGAACTGAACGAAGGCGACTGGCGCCGGGCCTTCGCGATCGGCTGTGAGTTGGCGGCCATGCCGGCCGACCAGGGCTTCGCGCTGCTCAACGAGAATTGGGGCAGAATCACGAGCGTCGATGCGCGCCAGCAATTGCTCAAGGCCTGGTACTTCACGGTGCCGTATCCGCTGCACGTTCGGATGCATCCACATATTCTGGACGTACTGCATCTCGGCGCAACCGATCCGTCGCCGGGTGTTCAGGGCTGGGCTTTTGACTATCTGCGTTCGATCGCGTTCGAGGATTTCGCTGAGAATTACCCGGCGTACCTCGCCTGGCATGCGCGGCAGGCGAACCGGCCACTGTACGACGTGCTGAAGGAAGGTTGCCGCGAGTATGTGGAGCGCCTGCGGACTGCCGCCGCCACTGAGCGACCGGCGCTGTTGCGGCTCCTGGGCAATGTAGCTGCGCTTCTTCGCGACGACGAGGCCGTTCGGCAAGTTGCGCTGGACGCGGGCGCGCTCGATGTGTTCAGCGGATATCTGAGCGATGGTACTGCAACGCCGCAGGAACTGAGCGCCGTGGGCAGCGCCCTTATGGCCTTGCATCCGCCGGAAAGCTATCTGCGGAACCTGACCCTCCCGCGCACCGGGCGCGGAACGCCGATGAACGTGCGTCTGGAAGCCATACGCCTGCTCGGCACGCCGCAGAACAAATGGGCGGTCGATCATCTGGAGCAACTACTCGTCCAATGCCTCGCTGATCCAGACGAGTTAAAGCACATCGCGCATTCGATTGTGCAGGCGTTGGCCGCCATCGACGATCCGCGCGTCATCCCGACCATGATCGGTGTGATTGCCGCCGACAACACCTACGACACGGTCTATGGCGTCGGCTATTTCGGCCTCGGCAAGCTCACCGGCGTCGAGTATGACGAAAAGCATGATGCCGCCTGGTGGGGCAACTGGTGGGAAATCAACAAGGCACGCTTTCCGAGGGAAGTGCAGGAGCGCCCCATCCCGGTGCTCGGCACAACTCACGAACCGCGTGGAGGCTGAGGATGCGTTCCTTGGATCGCTTCGGCTGTGTGACGGCGGCATTTTCCGCGTCACTGCTCCTGCACCCGGAGCACGCGATCGCGACGGATTGGTCCGCGGACATTCGCGCAGCGCTCGAGAATGAAAACGCTTCGCCGTGGGACTATTTCGGTTTGGGGCTGAAGCTCGCGGAGGAACCCGGCGGCGAAGCCTGCGATGCGCTGCGGAGCATCTGGCCTACGGTTCAGAATCCCGCCTTCAAGCAGCAGATCATCAAAGCCTGGCACTTGGCCGAACCGGCGCCGTATCGCGTCCGGCTCCATCCGCTCGCGTTCGACCTGTATCTGGCGGCGCTCGACGCGAACGATCCGCCCGTCACCGATCAAATCCTGTCATATCTGCCGTCGTACGCATGGCGGACGTTTGGCGATGCGGGCCAGGCGCGCCAATGGCTCGAACAGCATCGCGACATCGCGCCCGAGGCGGCGACTCTGGCGTGCATGGGCCGGTGGCTCGCGCAACTGCGCGAATCGAGCGATCCTGCGCCACTGATGAACCACCTCGCCGAGTTCGGTTACCCGCTGCGTCGCAACGAGACACTCATCGTGGCCGGGCGCGCGATGGCCATGACGGATACGATCGAGAAAGCGCTGCAGCATCGTGACGTGACGATGGATGCGACCAGCTACGCCTATTTCCTGCTGACGGAACTCGCTCCGGCGCGTTACCCGTCCGATGGCTTTGCCGCCTTCGCCGAGCGGTTCAAGGACCGCGCCGCTGCCCAGCGGCGCGCCGAACGCGCTCGACTCTTGCGCGAGTACCAGGTGCGCAAGCTGGACGACGATGATCGCAAGCTGTGGATCCTGCATCCGCCGCTGGTGCAACAGCCGCCCGCAAGCGGCTGGGGCCTGCTGCTGGTCCTGCCAGGCGGTGACGGATCGGTGAGTTTCGCCCCGTTTGTGGCCGAAACGATCCGCGCCGCCGCCGGAAAGGACTATGCCGTGGTCCAGATGATCGCGCCGCCGCTACCCGAGGGCGATGAAAACTCAGTCGTCTGGCCGCGGAGCCGTCTTCCCGATTCGCGCGTGGATTTCACGATGGAACCGCTTATCCGGGCGGCTGTCGAGCAGGTCAAACAGGAGCGCACTATCGATCCGAACCGGGTATGGGTAATGGGCTGGTCCTCCGGCGGAACGATCGCGTACGCCGTGGCCCTCGAGCCGGAATTGCCGTTCCGCGGCGCGTTGGTGGCGATGTCCGTCTTCAAGCCCGAGCACCTGCCGCCCCTGGAGCACGCACGCGACAAATCCTTCTATATCCTGCACTCGCCGCAGGATTTCATCGCGATGAGTTTTCCCCAGGCAGCCGTCGAACAGCTTGGGGCGCACGGCGCCCAGGTGAAGCTGCAAACCTACGAAGGCGGGCACGGCTGGCACGGTGACATTGATGCTGAAATCCGCCGGGCCATCGAGTGGCTCGATCAGGTCCGGCAGGCGCGGTAGTGGATACAAAGGAGAATAGCTATGAGACGATTCGTGATGGGCACATTGGGTTGCGGCGCGGTGTCGAGCCTGCTCGTGCTGACGGCTTCAGGGCGTGCGCAGGACAAACCGATCGCCAAGCCGCCGGAGAAGCCTGCGGCTGGCAGCGGAAAATCAATCATCAGCAACGGTGATTTCGAGAAGGGCGACAAGGCCCCTGCCGGTTGGCAGCCGGGTAATGCCGTTGACGGCGTCGAGATCGTTTGGGACCAAGGCACAGGTTATAACAGCCAAAAGAGCCTGCGCCTCAAGAAGACCGCGCAGAAGTTCTTCCCGATCGCCGATTGGTTTCAAGCCGTTCCGCATAGCGGCGCGACGAACAAGGTGAAAGTCACTGCGTGGGTCAAAGCTGAGAAGGCCGCCAAAGCTACGGTTGACGTCCAGTTCACGAGCAAAGACGGCGAGGGCACGCACAAATGGGCCGCCTACATCGGAGCCAGAGA
>DASXUA010000076.1:0-7554 GCA_036505095.1 Phycisphaerae bacterium | reverse complement strand
GCCGATCTCGCAGGTGCTGTCCTCCTGCGACATTTGCACCTGCGCGACGTTGAACTTGAGCTTGGCGGGTACGAGCGGCGTCTTCATCACCGTCATGGCGAGCAGCTTGGCTAGCGGAACGGGCTGCCCGGCCAGCGGTTTCCAGCGCTTGGCGCAGGGGATGATGCGTTTGCAGGTTTGATACAGTTCCTTCCAGGTGTAGGCCTTCGGACCGCCCAGCTCATAGGTCTTTCCGATGGTTTCCTGGCGATGCAGCGCATCGACGAAGCAGTGGGCCACGTTGCGCACCGACACGGGTTGCAGCCGGTTTTCGCCGCGGCCGAAATAGGGCCAGACCGGCGGAATCCAGCCGCAGGCGAAGGTGTGCATCAACTCCATGAACTCCCCGTCCGAGCCGTGAATCAGGCTGGGCCGAAAGATAGTCCATTCCAGGCCGCTGTTGCGGACGTATTCCTCGGCTGCGAATTTGGTCTGGTGATAGCGGCTGACGGCGTCAGCACGCGTGCCCAGCGCCGACATGTGCACGCAGCGGCGCTTGCCGGCGGCCAACAGCGCGTTGACGACGTTGATGGTCCCCAGGCGATGCACGCGATCGAACGTCCGCCGGCGCAGACGGTTTTCCATGATGATGCCGACCAGGTGAATGCAGGCGTCGGACTTCTCGGCCGCGTTTCGCAATGCGGCCGCGTCGAACAGGTCGCCTTGGATGATTTCGAGCCGTCGCGCGTCCAGCCCGTGCGTGGCTTTCTCGAATCTCACCGGCGAGCGCACCAGGCAAACCGGCGTGTGTCCGCGCCGCAGCAACTCGCGCAGCACGTGACGGCCGACAAAACCGCCGGCCCCGGTCAGCATGACGCGCTGCGGATATGAGGTTTCGGGCATCAGGAGCGCACTCGTGTTACATACCAGTCAAGCCTGCGTTTGCGTCCCGTCAAGAGCTTTCAAAAGAATTGAAACCTCGTGTACGCGCGCTGCGCGGGTTACAATTCATTGGAGGACGAGCGATGAAGCGTTTCGAGGCTTCCACATCGTGGTCGGCCGATCGTCCGGAGACGCTGGTGGTGTGCTGCTCTGACGGACGCTGGCATGCACACGTCGAGGAATTCGTGCGGGCCGAGGTTTCCGAGCGGGCCGACCTGTATGCGGTGCCGGGTGGACCGGCGGCTTTCGATCCGTGGAGTTCCAGCTTCGAGCAGGCGCGCGTCCTGGAGGAAGCGTTCCGGCTGCTGGCGAAGCATCATGATCTGCGCGCCGTGTGGCTGATTGCGCACGAGAGCTGCGCCTATTATCGTGCCAAGCACGGGCACCTCGAGGGCGAGTCGATGCGGCTTCGTCAATGCGAGGATCTGGAGCGCGCGGCGCGCGTGCTGCGCGAGTGGCACCCGCACCTGACGGTCCGCAACATCTACGCGGCGCTGGAGGATGGGCGCGTGGTGTTCACCGAACTCGGCGACCGATAGGCGGGCCGCTTCCGCAGGCGCTGGCATGATCCAGATTCGTCAGCTCTTGAAGCGCTATGGCGACCAGGAGGCGGTGCGCGGCATTGACCTCGAGATTCCCACCGGGCAGCTCGTGGGCCTGCTGGGGCCGAACGGCGCGGGCAAGTCGACCACCGTCAAGATGCTGACCGGGATGTTGCTGCCCACGTCCGGCACCGCGGAAATCTTCGGTTTCGACGTCGTGCGCGATCCGCTCAATGTCAAACGGATCGTTGGTTATGTGCCGGAATCGGGTGCGCTCTTCGAGACGCTGACCGGCCAGGAATATCTGCGGCTCGTAGCGGCACTGTATCACATCGCGGATGACGAGGCCCTGACGCGCATTCGCCGCTTCGCCGAGTTCTTCGAGTTGTCTGACGAGACGCTGCGCGACAAACCGCTATCGGCGTACTCGAAGGGCATGCGGCAGAAGATCGTCATCACGGCCGCGCTGCTGCACAACCCGAAGGTGATCTTCTTCGACGAGCCGCTGAATGGCCTGGATGCGAACGCGGCCCTGAGCTTTAAGACGCTGATCACTTCGCTGGCGCGCGATGGCAAGACGATCGTTTATTGTTCTCATATTCTGGACGTCGTGGAGCGCGTTTGCGAGCGCGTGGTGATCATCCACGAGGGCCGCATCGTGGCCGACGGCACGGTGGCTCAGCTCCAGGAGCAGACTGGTGAGAGTTCGCTGGAACGGGTGTTCAACAAGCTGACCTCCACGCAGAATCTGCTGGCGCGCGCGGAGGATTTCGCCCGGGCGCTGGCGCAATGAACGCTGCAACCACAACCCCGATCAAGGACTTCGACCGCGTACAACTGCGCGCTCTGCTGCGGACGTACTTCCGGATGAGCTTGCGCGGCCGCGCAGCCCGGATGATGTCGCGCAGCAGGGGTGGCAAACCGGCCGCGCTGATCTTCCTGCTCATCATGTACACCTTCATCGGGCTGACGACGGGGCCCATGGCGCTGGCGCATCCGGACGTGTTCGCTTATGCCCTGATCATGCACGTCCTGACATTCTTCACCGTCGGCATGAGCATTACCTCCGAATCGGGTGACGTACTCTTCAATGTGAGCGAGAACGACGTGCTGGGTCACCGGCCGATCCATCCGCGCACGCTGCTGCTGGCTAAGTCGCTCAACTTGCTGGGATACACGTTTCTGCTGGCGTTTGCGATCAATCTTTTTCCGATGTTCTTCGGACTTTCCGCCAAGGGGGCGCAGCCCTGGTTTCCGCTGGTACACCTGATCTCGGTGGCCGGCACCGGGATTTTCTGCGCCGCCGCGGTGGTTTTCGTATACGGCGTGATCGTGCGTTTTGTGGATCGCGAGAAGTTCGACAACTTCGCCACCTGGTCGCAGGTGGGCATGTCGGTGCTGTTCATCGGCGGTTACCAGCTCCTGCCGCGCCTGATGGAGCGGATGAAGGGATTCAACCTGCACACGGCGGCGCCGTACCTGCTGCCGTTGCCACCCGCGTGGTTCGCGGCGGCGGACGCGGTGCTGGCCGGACCGGGCCCGGAACCGGCGACACTGCTGCTCATGGTGATCGGGATCGCAGTCACCGCGGCGCTGGCCTACACGGCGCTCGGGCGGCTGGCGCCGAGCTACGGCGAGTCGCTGGCGCGACTCAGCGAGGCGCGCGCCCGCCGCCGTCCGCCGGCGCGCCGTGCCGCTCAACCGGAGCGCGCGCTTAACCCGCTGCTGCGCGCCTGGCTGCGCGACCCGCTGGAGCGCAGCGCGTTCCGCCTGGCGGCGGTTTACATGTGGCGCGACCGCGAAATGAAGATGCGCCTGTATCCATCGCTGAGCATGTTCATTATCTTCCCGCTGATCGGCGCGTTCAGTCGCTCTTCGGGATTCGGCCGGTTAGCGCCGCTCATGACGGTCTGGATGCTGGGCATGGTGCCGACGACGGTACTGGAAGCGCTGCGGATGTCGTCGCACCACGCCGCGGCCGAGTTGTTTCTGGTCGCACCGTTGTCCGGACCGGCCGCGCTGTTTGACGGTGTTCGCAAGGCTGCGATCTACTACATCCTGATTCCTTGCCTGCTCATATCGGGCACGCTCATGGTGCTGCTGGTCCCGAATGCCGCGGACTGGCTGCCGCTGACCGTTCCCGGCCTGATTCCGCTGCCGGCGCTGTCGCTGATGTCGGGCGTGATGTCCGAGTATCTGCCGCTGTCCCGGCCGCCGATGCGCGGCGAGCAGGCCGCGACGAATGCCGGGCTGATGTTTGGAACGATGCTGACGATGGCTGGCCTGCTGGGCGCGGCGTATCTGGCGCAGCGCAGTGGATGGCTGTGGGAACTGGTAGGCGTTGAGGCCATGGTGATCGGCGTCGTCTACTGGGCGCTGCGGCGCGTCGTCAAATCGCGCCGGATGCCCCGAGTAGCGTGACACAACGATGACAGGTGCCGGCGAGGCGCGTCTGGCGCCGCGTGCGCGTATAATAGGCCCCATATGGTCGCCACTGACACGCGATCGACGTTGCATGACCTGATCGCCAAGGTTGAGGCCGGGCAGCGCCTGACGTACGAGGATGGCCTGCGGCTGTACGCGTCGCCTGATATCCACACGCTCGGGCGGCTCGCCAACCTGCTGCGCGAGCGGCTGCATGGGCGCATTGCGTATTACAACATCAACCGGCATATCAACTACTCGAACTATTGCGTGCTGCGCTGCAAGTTCTGCTCGTTCTACCGGGCATACGCCAGGGTTCAGGGTTCAGGGTTCAGGGTTCAGGATGGCGGCCAGGGTTCGATGCTCTCGGGGTTGGCCGCGCGCTCGATCGCGCTGCCGATCGCGCCGACTCAGGACTCACCGGCTCGGCTGGGGTCTGCCGCGGCCGATCTTCGACCTCGCCCTCCCGATCACGGTTCGCCAGACGGCGGCTACGAACTATCCATCGATGAGATCGTCGGGCGCGCCCGCGAGGCTTACGCGCAGGGCGCGACCGAGGTGCATATCGTCGGTGGGCTGCATCCGAAGCTGCCGTTTGAGTTCTACACGGATATGTGCCGCGCGATCCGCGAGGCCTGCCCGCGGTTGCACATCAAGGCGTTTACCGCGATCGAGGTCATCCACTTCACGCGCATCGCCAAGCCGCGGCTGTCCATTGCGAAGGTGCTCACGCGCCTGGTCGAGGCGGGGCTGGGTTCGCTGCCCGGTGGCGGGGCCGAGATCTTCGACGACCGCGTGCACGATGAAGCCTTCAAAACCAAGGTCGGCGAGGCCGAGTGGTTCGAGGTACACCGCACCGCGCACGAATTGGGGATCTATACCAACGCGACCATGCTATACGGTCACGTCGAGACGCCGGCCGAGCGTATTAGGCACCTGGTCAAGCTGCGCGAGCATCAGGATGAATCGCTGCGCTCGCGCAGGGCGCATTTCAACTGCATCATTCCGCTGTCGTTCATCCCAGACGGCAGCGCGCTAGCGCATCTGCCGGGACCGACGGGGCTCATGGACCTCAAGACTTTGGCCATCAGCCGGCTGATGCTCGACAACTTCCCGCACGTGAAGGCGTTCTGGATCATGCAGACGCCCAAGCTGGCGCAGGTTTCACTCAACTGGGGTGTGGATGACATCGACGGAACGGTGGTCTACTACGACATCACCAAGCGCGAGGGCCAGGGAACGACGCATCAGGAGCTGACTGTCGATCGGCTGAAGCGCCTCATCGCCGAGGCCGGCTGCGAGCCGGTCGAGCGCGACACGTTGTACCGCCGTATCCGTTCGCCAGAACGGGAGCTGGCGGGTGGCCCCGTGAACGCCGACAACTCCTGACGCCGACGGCTGCAGGATATCGTAGACTCGCTACCATTGAATAGCATTCATCCGCAGCATTCGGAGTAGGAGGAACCACATGGAATTCTCGAATGAGGCCACGGCCGTTGAATCTCCCGAGACCACCATCTCGCAACCATTGGATGCTGCGTCGAAACTCGATGCGCTCAGGGCCTGGGAAGACCGGGTCACTGCATCCGTGACGCGCAATCCGCTGGAGTCGCTGAGCGCGCTGCTGGTGGGCGGGTCGGCGCTGTTCTATGCGGCCGAGAAGGGGACCAATCCGAAAGTCAAGACGTTCTGGGATGCGCTCTATTACATCACGACCTGCGCATCCGTCGGCTACGCGGATGTCTTTGCCAGCACGCAAACCGGTAAAGCCGTGGCTGCGGTGGTGTTCACATTTGGTCCGAGCCTTACCGCCAAGGTATTTGACCGGCCGCGGAACGAGCCGGCCGCGCTTGAAAACGCACTCGCGCCGGTCGTCGCACGATTGGATGCTATTCTCGCAGAACTGCGGCGGCTGCGGGCGTGACTCAAGTTTTCACAACCGCGAGTTCGACTTAGATTAGCGGGATGGATCCCGTCCGCCACGCTGCACCAGGTCTGCGGCCGTCATCCGCGCGCCTCAGGACACGCTGGCTCGCGCTGCTGGCCGTGGTGTGCGTGCTCGTGGCGCTCGTGCATTGGCCGGTCCTTACGAAGCAGGCACTCTCGGTCGATGACGGCGAGTATCTGACGAACAACCCTCTCGTGCAGCATCCGAGCTGGGAGTCGGCGCGGCGCTTTCTGAGCGAGGTGCTCGAACCCTCGACGGTCCACGGTTATTACCAGCCGCTGACGATGATCTCGCTCATGCTGGATCACGCACTCGGCGGTCGGCCGAACGACTTGCGCGTGTTTCATCGCACCAGCCTGGCGCTGCATGTCGTCAATACCGCGCTGGTGATCGTGTTGCTCTATCAGCTCTTCGGAAATGCATGGGCCGCGGCGCTGGCGGGATTGTTGTTCGGAGCCCATCCGCTGACGGTCGAGCCGATCGCATGGGTGGCGGATCGCAAGACGCTGTTGGCGGGTTTCTTTGCGCTGAGTTGTTTGAGCCTCTACACGCGCTACGCTCACGCGGAAACGCGCCAGCAAGATGCCGGCGCTACGGCCGGCGCTGCGGGACGGCGACGCTATTCCGGTTACTGCGCGGCGCTGCTCTTGTTCATCCTGGCACTGCTGTCGAAACCGACCAGCACTCCGTTGCCGCTGCTGTTGCTGATACTGGACTGGTGGCCGCTGCGGCGGCTCAATCTACGGGCGCTGATCGAGAAGATCCCCTTCCTCGTGGTCGCCTCCGTTTCGGCGGTCATCACCGTCATCTCCCAGGCGCGGACGGGCGTCGTCAGCGTGCCGACGGCGCACTCGTGGATGCGGGTACCGTTGCTGCTGGCGCACAACATCGTCTTCTATCTCTACAAGTTGCTATGGCCGGCGAAGCTTTCGTCGCATTACCCGTTTCCGGAACCTGTCAGCCTCGCGCAGCCGATGGTGCTCGCTGGCGTGATCGGGACTCTGGTCATCGTCGCCGCACTTGTGATATCGCTGCGCTGGACGCGGAGCGTCTTGGCCGGCTTTCTCTTCTTCTTCATAGCCATTCTCCCGAGCATGGGCGTGCTGGGATTCACCAACGTCGTGGCGGCCGACAAGCACGCGTATTTGCCAATGATCGGTTGGCTGTTGCCGCTGACCTACGGAATATGCCGCCTCTGGAGCGCGGCGCGCGCCCGGCCGCGTCGGGCCGGCGTCGTTGGGACGGTTTGCGTTCTGGTGCTGGGCGAAGGCTGCGCCGTGCGCTGGTATCTGCCGAAATGGAAAGACAGCGAAACGCTCTTCCGCCATATGATCGCGCTGGCGCCGAATGCGCCCCTGCCGCACTACGGCTTGGGCACCGTGCTGAAGGAACAAAGGCGCTTCAACGACGCCGCTGCCGAATATATGGCAGCTCTGCAACTCAAACCCGATTACGCCGATGCGCACAATAATCTGGGTCTGGCGCTGGCGGGCCTTGGCCGGAACGATGAGGCCATCGATCACTACCGCCAAGCGGTACGGATCAAGCCCGATCATGCCGATGCCCAGACCAACCTCGGTCATGCGCTGTTGCTGCGCGGTGAAGCCGACGAGGCCATCGAGCACTATCGCGCCGCAGTCCAAAGCCGGGCGCGCGATGCACGGGCGCACATGAACCTGGGCATGGCGCTGCGGCAGGGCGGGCAGCTTGCCCACGCCC
>DASXUA010000075.1:0-5163 GCA_036505095.1 Phycisphaerae bacterium | reverse complement strand
GGCCCGCCAGCGATAGAGCGCGTCGGTGCCGAGGTGCAGATAAATGTAGATCACCCACGGCAGCCACAGCGCCGCGAAAATCGGAATCCCGATGGGGAGTCGCATTTGCAACGGTAGGCGCCAGCGGCGCCAGAACAGCGCGTACGCAATCAAGGGGAACCCGACCACGCCGACGGGCAACGGACCCTTGTAGAGCATGCCGAGTCCGCAGGCGGCGTAGAAGAGCAGCCAGAGAGATTTCCGATTTCCGATTTCCGATTTCCGATTTGACGCGCCGGGTTCTCGTTCACGTTCGGCGCGATCGGCTTCCCACAGCGCCGCGATAGCCAGGGTGCAAAGAGCCGCGACGCCCAGGTCGGATGAGCCCTGATGCGACCAGTAAAGTAGGAACAAGCTGCATGCGGTGGTGAAACCGGCGTAGATGGCCGGGCGCTCGCCGAAATTGCGGCGGCACCACCAGGTCATGGTAAGCACGATCATCAGGGCCGCGGCGGCATTCGGCAGGCGGATGCAGAGGGCATCCACGTCGGTACCGCGCAGGCGTGCGATGGCTGCCGCCAGCCAGTAGGGGCCCGGCGTCTTCTGCAGGCGAATTTCGCCCGCGAAATGCGGCACGAGCCAGTCGCCCGACGCCAGCATCTCACGGGCGGTCTGGGCGACCCAGCAGTCGGGTTGGCTCAGGCGGCTGCCGCCCGCGAGGTCGAAATCAAAGAGGAGCGCCGAGGTTGTGAGCAGGGCGAGCCACCAGCGCCGGTAGCCCCAGCGCAAATCAGTTGGTGCGAAGGATGCGTTCGGCAAATTAGGCTCCGGCCCGTTCACGTTGACTCCGGATTGTGACCTCCGCGCGCAGGCTTCTGTACGGCGTCGGCAGTTTAGACGATCATGTCCGCCAATTGCCAGGAGGATCTGAGGTGAACCGAATTGCTTCGCTGATCGGCGTTACGGGTGGGCTGCTAGCTTTGATATTCACGCGCTGCTCCTCTTCGACGGGTGCCGGTGCATCGAGTGACGTTCTCGAGGTTCAGTTTGCTATCGACCCCGCCAACCCGCTGTTCGCCACGGCACGCGATAGCGACGGGACGGAGTTCGCATTCTATGCCGACACGGATTCATCTGACACGGCACGAGTCAGTTCGGTGAATACGCGGCTGGCCGACGGGACCATCGTGAAGTCCACGCTCGATGACCAAGGCCGGCCCGAGAAGATTGTGGTCGGCGACACGGCCGCAACCATTGAATATCAGGACAGTTCGGCCAAGGTGATCGTGATGGAGGGCGATGAGGTGTCCGAGTCAGATGTGCCGCTGGACAGTTCAGCGGCACGATCGATCTACGGCGGCGATCCACTGATATTGCAGGCCGCGCCTCCGCCAGGCGTGCGGCTCTGCGACCGCGTCCGAAACTATGTCGGGTTTTTGCGCAGGCTGTTCGATTGTGCGGCGGACGATTCCCCTCCGCACTGTCGGCCCGCGTTCGTGCGGCTCGCGCTGGCGAGCCGGCGAATCTGTGACGCCCGGCAACGCCTTACGGGCTCTTTGCCGACGAGTATTCAAATGCTTCCGCCGCTCGTGCCGGTGCGCGTGCAGGTCGCATCGAGCATCTTGCCCATTGCGGGCGGCGGGGTCGATGTGCAACTTTCGGCCAATGCCCAAGGCGGGAGTCCGCCGTATGCGTTCAATTGGTTCGTTGGAATGGGTCCGCTGCGGCCGGATATCGCGGACATGCAAGCTACATCCGTTCACCTGGACGCCCCAGGAGATTATTTGATTCGGGTCGTGGTGCGCGATGCGGAGGGGCAGATCGGCACGATGACGCTGCCGGTGAGCGTTTCCGGTCCAGGCGCCGCGCCGCGCGTGGCCGCCGGGCCAGATCGGACCGTGCCACCCGGCGCGCCGGTCGCACTCATTTGCATGCAGTTGGCCGGCGATCCGGCCGCATCTTTCGCATGGCGGCAGGTAAGCGGAACACCAGTCACGCTGATGAACGCCAACACCGACCGCGCAATGTTCCTGTCGCCGCAAGTGCAATCAACATTGACCTTCGAGTGCAGCGCCAGCAATGACGCCGGAACCGGCACTGATGAAGTGACGATCACTGTTGGCCCGCCATGAACACCCGCGCGCAGGCTGCTGTGGATGCCGGCGACGGTTCAGGTATTGGGGGCCTAGTCCTGCGTCTGGCGCTTCGGGCGTGAGCGCTTGCCTGAGCGCCGCGATGGACGTCGGCCGTTGCCGCTGATCGATTTGGATCGCGTCGGTGGCCGCGTTTTGAGCAAATCGTCCCAGCTTTCGGCCTCAAGCAGCAGTTCCGGCAGCTTCTCAAGCCGCTCAACGTCGGCTATGCGACTCAATCTCGCACTCTGCGCCGCCGTCGGCCGACCGAAACGGACGGTGCCGAGCCGCAGGAGCATTTGCCGGTAAGCTGCCTCGCGGCCGCGCTCAAGCCCCTTTTCGAGCCCCTCATCAATTAATGCTTCGGCAATTGTTCGCGTCATGGTATGCAACTCCGTCTCGCGGCGATGCGCTCTGGCCACACGCCGGAATATGCTCTGGAAATCCGCACGTTCTTCCTCAGGGCGGCGGTAGGTCGCCAATGCTACCAAGAAGCCGGCTAACTCGCGCCACTCGGGGCCCAGAAGCGACCCGAGCGACTGAAAGGCGCGCGTCAGCGTGGCGAGAAACTCCGGCCGGGCAGCGTCCGCCTTCTGAATAGTACGCAGCGCCCAACCCAGCGGGCCAGCCGTTTCCAGGTGACCCGGCGGCGTCTCCGGCAGCCCCAAGTACAGTATGTCGAAGCGAGGAGCGAAACGCTTCACGGCGTCCGGGCCGCCAATCAGGGACCAGAAGTCGAGCGGCGCCTTCTACTTGCGTTTCCCGGTGTAGAAGACGAGCGGAATAATCGGCGCCAGCCGAGGCGCTCCGCGACGTTGCCGCCGGCGCTGCTCATCCCAGATAGCGAGCATGTACGAAAGCAATCGCAGCGGCATCCAGCGATCTGCCTGCGATTGGTGCTCCAGCAGGATGTAGACCAGGACCGCACCGTGATCGTCGCGATGCGGCAATCTAAACAGCAGATCGGCCTCGCGCTGGCGGTACTCTTCACTCACGAAAGACCGCTCGATCAATTCGACCCGCCTGAAGTCTAGGCGCGTCGCCAACTCCGGATGACAAAGCTGCAGCAAAGCGCGAAGATGCTGCGGTTGCTGGAACAGCCGGCGAACCGCCATGTCCCAAAACGGATGCGGACTGGGTCGTGCCGATTCAGTTGGGCGTCGGTGAGCCGGCGTGGCGGACGCGTTCAGCATCAGAACGGTCGGGACTCCTTTCGCTAGCCGCCCGCCAAGCCGCGCGCCCTACGGCGTCCCTTGCTCCAGCGCCTCGCGTCGGGCGCGCGCGCGCTCCAGCAGTCGGGCGACCATCAGTCCCGCTTCGAAGAGGCCCACCATGGGGACGGCCAGCAGCATCATGCTCAGGACATCGGTCGTGGGCGTCAGGACCGCGGCCGCAATGGTGATGATGAAGATGACGTATTTGCGGCTCTTGGCCATCGTTTGCGTCGAGACAATCCCCACCATCGCCAGGAAAACGACGACGACCGGAAGTTGAAACGCCAACCCGAATGCCAGCGAGAGGCCCATAAAGAAGGAGATGTAGAACTCCAGACCGAAGAGCGGCGTGATGGCCGACTGCTGGTCGCGGCGCGTCATGTATTGAATGTAGATGCCGTCCTTGGCCTTGAAGTTCAGGATACCACGCGGATTGAACCAGACGGCGCCGTCAGGTGGGTCGCGCGGATCCTGCGCGAGAATCGGAATACGCGGTAGTGGCTCAATAGCGTCGGCGGGCTGTGTCTGCGCCGGTTGGCTGGCCGTGCTGGCGGGCAGATCCGGCACGCCGAAATCGATATTGAACGTCACGAAGAACTCCAGCGCGACCGGCAGGACCACGAAGTACATGAACACCACGCCGAGCAAGAACAGTCCGATCGACACCGGGGCCGACAGTTGCACGAAGCGCCGCTCACGCGCGTACAGGCCCACCGCAACGAACTGCCACATTTGGTGGATCACCCAGGGGCTGGCGAGCAGCAGTCCGCCGATGAGGACCGCTTTGATCCAGACGGTGAAGCCTTCGCCTACGTGCAGACCGTAGACTGTCGGCTGCAGATGATGCCGGGCCAGGACCGCGTACAATGGGTCACAGATGATGCGTACCACCGGCTTGGCGAACGCGACGGCGATCCCAATTCCGACCAGGCTGCCCAGCAATGCCCGGATGAGCCGCGTGCGGAGTTCTTCAAGGTGCTCGCCGAAGGACATGCGCACCGCGTCCGGATCGAGCGCGCGTTTGCGCTTGGAGCCAGGTTTGGGCGGATGCTCTTCCGGTGGCATCGGCCGGATTCTATGATACGAAATTGCGGATTGCGAATTGCGGATTGCGAACTGAAATCTGCAATTCGCAATCCGCGATCGACTATGGACGCTCGTTCCTTAGCTGGACAAACTGTGCTTCTGACACGTCCGGCGCATCAAGCGTGGCGCATGGCGGAGCGGCTCCGCGCGTTGGGGGCCGTGGTGGTCGAGGCGCCGACCGTGACGCTGGAGCCGCCGGACGACTGGCAGCCGGTGGATGCGGCGCTGCGCGGGATCGCGCGGTACCAGTGGCTGGTGATCACCAGCGCGAACGGCGTGACGGCCACGTACCAGCGCATGCTCGAACTGGGAATGGACGCCCGCGCGCTGGCACACCTGCGGATCGCGGCGATCGGCCCGGCGACGGCCGCGGAGTTGCGGCGTTCATTCCTTAATCCGGATGTCGTTCCCGATGAATATGTGGCCGAGGCGCTGGCCGACGCACTTAAACCCTTCGGGCTGCGCGGGCAACGCTGCTTGCTGCTGCGGTCGAACCTGGCGCGGCCGGCACTGCGCGAGGCACTGGTGGCGGCCGGGGCGGAGTATGACGACATTCCCATCTATCGGACGGGCAGGCCGGCGAAGCTGCCTGATGCCGCGCGGCAGATGCTGCTGGCGGGGCAGATCGACTGGGCGACTTTCACCAGTTCGTCGACATTCGTCAATTTGATCGCGCTGCTCGGGGCCGATGCGCAGCGCGCCCTGCACGGCGTGAGGATCGCCAGCATTGGGCCGATCACGTCGAAGGCGAT
>DASXUA010000074.1:0-4264 GCA_036505095.1 Phycisphaerae bacterium | reverse complement strand
CGCAGACGCTGGCCCAGGTTACCACTGCCCTTCTCGACGGCATGGACCAGGTGCTGGCGAGGGAAAAACCCGACGTGGTGCTCGTCCAGGGCGATACGACAACCACCTTCGCCACTTCGCTGGCGGCTTTTTATCAGCGCGTGCCGGTAGGCCACGTGGAGGCCGGCCTGCGCACGGGAGACAAGTTCAGCCCGTTCCCTGAAGAGATCAATCGCCGGCTGGCGACGCACGTGGCGGACTATCACTTTGCTCCGACCACGGTCGCTCGTGACAACCTGATGCGGGAAGGGATCGGCGACGAGCAGATTCTGGTTACAGGAAATACCGTTATCGATGCCCTGTTGTACATGCGGCAGCAACTGGCAGAGAACCCAGTCCTGTTGCCTCAGTTCGTGCGCGACCTGCCGAGGGACAAACGGTTTATCCTGGTGACGGCGCACCGTCGCGAGAGCTTTGGCGAACAGATGGCGCAGATCTGCCGTGCGATCCGCAGCGTGGCGCTTAGCCGTCCGGATGTGGTCGTGATCTATCCTGTCCACCTGAATCCCAACGTGCAGCAGCCGGTGCGGGCCATCCTGGAGGGCATTCCTAATTTGCGCTTGATGGAACCGCAGGACTATGTTGCCTTCGTCGCCTTGATGGAGCGCGCGGACATCCTGCTGACTGATTCGGGCGGCATCCAGGAGGAAGGTCCATCGCTGGGCAAACCGGTGCTGGTCATGCGGCCAGTATCGGAGCGCCCCGAAGCCATAGCCGCGGGCACCGCCTGTCTGGTGGGAACCGACCCGGCGCGCATCACCTCGGCCGTGAATCGGTTGTTAGATGATTCCGCTTTCTACCAGCAGATGACGCGCCGCTCCAACCCCTATGGCGACGGCCACGCAGCCGAGCGAATCGTGAATTTCCTGCTGCAGAAGCTGTTCGCTAACTCAAAAGCAAAAATGACGGCCGCGACAAGCACAAACTAAAGCGCCCTCGCGGCCAGATGGTTTAGCGACGCTCTACGAGCGGTCGGAATTACCCTGTCCAACGATTTTCCACGCCTTCCCTTCCGAGCGTAGCCGCAGCTTGGTCACCGTCTGCGCGCCATTCGGGAACCGGATTATCAAGTCGGTCACGACTTCCTTGTTACCGTCGGGAACGATGTTTCCCACGCTGAAAGTGGCGCCCTGGTAAAAATTCCGCAGGAAAGCCGGATACTCCGTGTTCTTTTCCAGAAGCGCGCGATTTTGCTCCAGGGCCTTGCCTGAAAGCGAGTCCCTGATCGCCGCGACATCGCCACTCTGCAAGGCGGCAGCGTGACGCGTCAACGCGTCGCGGATCGCGGTTGCGACGTTGGCGGTGAGCGTCACGCGTTGTGCCACCAGGCTGGCGCAGGCCAGCAGAACGGTCGCGCTCGCCAGTACCATTCTCTTCATCCCAAGCTCCCTCGCGCTCATTTCAGCGCATTGAACCACAGGTTCGCCATCGACTGATACCCAATCCCATTGGGATGGATATAGTCGTAGTACTCGGTCGTGTAATGGGCCGCGAAATACGTGTACAGGTCGGGCGGCACAACTGTGATGTTATTGGCCGCGATGCTCCTGAGCTCATCGATTACCTGGTTGTACTGCTTGATCAGTACTGAGCGGGCCCCAGTGTCGGGGTTCGGGTACGCCGAACAGTTCGCTGGATCGTTGCAGTCAGCCAAGGCGATATTGATCTTGGACAGCGCGACTGATTTGCCGCCGGCCCGGATGGCATTGATAATCTGCTGCATGTGGTCCTTGAAGCTGCCGGCGTATCCAGCATCGCCCGGGCTGAGTCCCTGTCCGCTGGGTACCGGTAGCCACGGGCGGGCATCGTTCATGCCGTAGTCCACCAGGAAGCGCTGCGCGTTGGCATGCTTTGCCACGAGGTCATTGACGATGGTCAAGCCATCGGCTGAAGTGGTGCCGCCAACGGCTTCGTCCACCACCGTCTGGGGATATCCCTTGTAGCTGGTGAGCAGGTTGTTCAACACCGGCTCGTAGCCGCCGCCCGAGTTGCGCCCGTCATTGGAGACATCGTCGCCGGGAATTGTGTCGAAATCGCCGTGGGTGATGCTGTCGCCCATGGCCACGTAGTAATCACCAATGCCAATACGGACAACCGTGTCATGGTTGCCCGAGCCGGCGATCACAGTTCCAGTGGCATCGATGACGTAGGCGTCAATGGTGTGTTCGGCCTTGCTGACGTTGGTGAACGTGCCCTGGTAGGGCGCGGAATGCACGTCCACCTGCTGGCCACCTGACCCCGGACCGCCGTCCAGCAGGAAGCGCACGCCCCAGCCGCTATTCTGCGTCGCATCCAGGCACGCCAGCGCGTTCACGTAGAGCGTGCTGGCGGTCTGCAAGTACTGCGACAGAGGCTGAACGATCTTCACCGAGGGCGTTGCGCCCACGCAGGCGCTGGTATTGGGCTCAGTCGGCGCATAGCGGCGAACCATGACGTTGTTCCACTCAGCAACCGTGCCTTGCTCTCCGTATAAAGCCACGCCGCCGGAGGTGAAGGTCGAATCGGTGACGTGCATGGCAAATACATCATTCTTATAAACATCAATTGAGGTGGCGTGGATCTTCACCGAGAGCTTGTACCAGGTACTGAGATTGATTGTACCCAGCGCGACGGAGCCGAGATCAGCCGCTGAATACTGACCGCCTGACTTCGTCCACATGTAAGCGTACAGGTTGTTGGCGTTGTTCAGGTCGTTGTAGAGATTGAGCGAGTAGAAGCTGGTGCCGGCATTAGCGCGTACGCCCAGGCCCAACACCCGCCCGCTAAGCTGCTTGGCGTAAGCGTCGACCACGTAGTCGGTGCCGCTGAAAGAGGAATACAGCGTTTGAAGGTTGGTGGTGGTGCCCTTGGCAACCCCGCCGGTACTGCCGCTGGGCTCCACATCCTGCGCGATTGCCCAGGTGCCGCCGTTCACCGTCCAACGCGAAGTGTTGATGCTCGAGCCGGAGAAGTCGTCGAAGAACTCGAAGGTGTTGGGTCCGCTGGAGGCGCTGCTGGCCGAAGGATTGCCGTAATACATGTATACGGCCGAGCCGCCCGCGCCAATCGTGGGGACCCGCACCCAGACACTGGCTGTCTTCTGTGCCGAGTTCCAGGATTCAACCCAGAACGGGATCGCAGTAGTGCCGTCGCTGGAGGTGAAGCGAACGTCGGTGCCGTCGCTCTTCGCCTTGGTGAAATCGAAGTTCGAGTCGAGCGCCACGTGGACTTCGAAAGCAGAAAGTGTCGAGCCTCCGGAATTCGCCACCGCTACCAGCGAACGGTACGCCCAGGCAGGATCGAACCAACCCTGCGGCCCGCCCGCGGGCGTGACAGTCAAATTCGAGGACTTGTTAACGCCACTGTAACTGGCCGTGATGGCCACGATGGTCGAGTTCGAAACCGCGGAGGTCGTGATAGGCAAAGTTGCGGTGGTGTTACCCGCCAGCACCGTTACGCTGCTGGGCACGGAAGCCACGCTCGAATTGGCGCTGGAAAGCGTCACGACAGCATTGCCGCCGGGAGCAGGATTGCCCAAAGTCACCGTGCCTTGCGATGGATTTCCACCCACGACGCTGGAGGGATTCAGAGTCACACTGGCCAGGGCTTGCGCCGCGGCTGCGCCAACCGACGCCGTCGGCTCGGTGCTCGCGTACTTACGAACCACAACGTTATTGAATTCGGCAACCGTCGATGGCTCCCCGTAGAGCGCCACCTTGCCCGAGGTCAGCGCGGGGTCGGTGACGGTCACTTTCAGCGCATCGTCCTTGTAAACGTCGAAGGCGCTGCCATGCGCCCTGACCGTCAGCTTGTACCAGGTGCTCGGGCTGACCGTACCGACGGCTACCGATCCCAGTTCCGCGGTGGCGCCGTTCGTCGAATTGTTGATCCAGCTATACGCGTACAAATTATTGGTGGTGTTCAGGTCATCGTACAGGTTGAACGAATACAGATTGTTCTGGCCGTTGTCACGCACGCCAACGCCCCAGACGCGGCCGCTCATCTGCCGGCCGTAGACGTCGAGTACGTAATCGGTGCCGCTGTAAGAGGAGTACAAGATCTGCCGGTTCGCAGTGCTGGCCCTGGCGACGAACCCGAGGGATCCGTTCTGTTCGGTGTCGTTTACCACCGTCCAGGTGCCGCCCGTGCTGGTCCACTTGGTGGCGTCAATCGAGCCACTGCCGAAGTCATCGAAGAACTCGAAAGTGCTGTTTCCACTGGCGGTACCACTTGCTGCGTTGTTGCC
>DASXUA010000073.1:0-2855 GCA_036505095.1 Phycisphaerae bacterium | reverse complement strand
TCCGGCCGATGGCGCCCAGATCACCACGCCGACGATCGACGTGGCTGGGCGCGTCAGTGATATGCTGAGCGGATTTGCGGGCCTGGCGGTGACGGTGAACGACGTGCCGGCCCAGGTCAACATCGGCGTCGGCACCAACGGGACCTTCTTTGCGCCGGCGGTGCCGCTGATGCCGGGGCCGAACACCATCATGGCCAGCGCCGCCGATGGTGTGGGCAACACCACTACGGCTTTCATCACCGTGACGCGCGTGACGATTCCGCCCGATGCCGCCCAGATCCAGGTGGTCTCCGGCAACGGTCAGTCGGTGCCGGTGCTGTTCGCTCTGCCCGCGCCGCTCGTGGTGCAGGTGACGAACCTGCAGGGCCTGGCGCTGGAAGGCAAACTGGTCAACTTCCACGTGACGCGCAGCGACGGCCGGCTGGCGGCGAATGCAGCGCCGCCCGTCGGTGAAGGCGCCATGATGCTGCAAGCCTTCAGCGATGCGAACGGCGAAGCGCGCGCTTTCTGGCGGCTGGGCACGGATGCCGGCGCCGGCAACAATCGGGTCGAGGTCACCTCGACCGACGTGATCGGCACGACGCTCTTCTGCGCCTCGGCGCTGGCGGGCGCTCCGCTGAAGCTCAACGTCGGCACGGGTAACAATCAAGAGGGTGAAGCCGGCGCGCCGGCGGCCGAGCCGCTGGTCGTCTGGGCCAACGACTCGTGCAACCCGGTTGCGGACCTGCCCATCGCCTTCATAGTCCGCGCGGGCGGCGGCAAGGTGAATGGCCTGGATGAAGTGACCGTCGTGACCGCCACCACCGGACATGCCGGCGTGAACTTCACCTACGGCCCGGACACCGGCAACA
The DNA here is from genome assembly GCA_036505095.1 of Phycisphaerae bacterium. Classification (GTDB taxonomy): domain Bacteria; phylum Planctomycetota; class Phycisphaerae; order UBA1845; family UBA1845; genus DASXUA01. The sequence continues at coordinate 2,004 of DASXUA010000073.1, read as the reverse complement.
ACGCGGTGGTGGCCACGTTCGCCGGCAACCCGACCACCGCGGCGCGCTTTGTCCTGCACGGTGTGAAACGCGATCCCCTGCAGCCGACGCGGCTAACCGGCATCGTCCTCGATAATGGCGAACAGCCGCTGCGCAACGCGACGTGCACGCTCACCATCCCGAGCGACGGCATAAATGCCGTGGCTCTGACCGACATCGACGGACAATTCGCATTCGATGACTTGTCTGTGTCGGGCGCCGCCAAGCTGCGCGTGGACGGCAGCACGGTCGATCACGTCGGCGGCGCGAATGGCATGGACGTGCCGGCGAACTCCTATCCGGCCGTGCCGTTCAAGCTGGTGCTCGTCCCCAACGCCACCAACACCCTGCCATCACCCGCACTCCTGCCCCGGCTCAATCCCAACAACACGCGCACCTACAGCACAACGCAGGACACTGAACTGACGATCGAGGGCATCGCCGGCCTGAAGATGATCGTCAAAGCCGGCTCAATGACGCTCGATCAGAACGGCACGCTGGTCCCCGCGCCCGATGGCACGCCCATCTCGCTGAATCAGGTGCATCACGACGACGTGCCCATGCCGATGACCGACGGCGCGGCGCCGCCCTTCGCCTGGACGCTCAAGCCGGCCGGAGCGCATTTCAATCCACCGGTCAAAGTCGAGTATCCCAACATGTCCGGCCTGCCGGCGGGGTCGATTGCCAACTTCCTGAGCTTCAATCACGACATCGGCAAGTTCCAGATCGTGGCCAGCGGTTCGGTGACCGAAGACGGCATGAAGATCATCACCGATCCTGGCAGCGGCCTGACCATCGCCGGCTGGGGCTGCAACTGCCCACCGTATTCGGTTACGGGTCAATGCTGTCATAGCGAAGGCCCGGAGGGCGGCGGTTTTGACTGCTGTGTTGACCCGTGTCCGCCTTGTCAGGAGGGCTGCGACGGGGAGTGTATCCCGATTATCTGCATCGAGTGCAGCACTTGCGTCAACGGGGAATGCGTCTCGACCTGCGGGGCTTGTGAAACCTGTGGGGACAACGGGGTGTGCGAGTCCGTCTGCACGATGTGCACCCAATGCATCAATGGGGCTTGTATTCCGGACGGCACTCCCTGCGGCACAGGCTGCTGCCCGTCCGGGACGGAGTGCTGCGGCGACGGCGACGCCTGCTGCGGTGGTTGCACAACTTGTCAGAACGGGTCGTGCGTGTCCGTCTGCCCGGACTGCACTGAGTGCGTCGATGGGGTTTGCATTCCGTTCGGCACTGTCTGCGGCACAGGCTGCTGTGGGTCACCGGACTCGGTGTGTTGCCCAGGAGGATGCGCACCCGACGGCGCCATGTGTTGCGGCGATGCTTTTTGCCCGCCGGTTTCGAACCCGGGCCTCACGCAGTGTTGCAACGGCATGTGCGTTCCTCCGACTGATTCGTGTTGTTTTGGAGGCTCTTGCCCTTCTTCGACCCCGGTCTGCTGTCCCCCAGGTGGAACGCTTACGCACTGTTGTGGACCGAACCTGGAATGCTGCGGCGAAACCTGCTGCTGCTTACCAGGTAAATGCTGCGTGGGGCCTTTGGGCTGCACCTGCTGCACTGGTAATGAACAATGCACCAACGGAGAGTGCATAGCCCCGCCATGATCGAGGCGCGGCGTTCCCGGCCGCCAAAGGTATTGACGTTCGATATGGAGGTAGGATGAAGATGAAATCGTCTCAGACGAGACTTGCCCGGAGCGAACGTCGCCAGCGTTGCGAATTGCGGATTGTCGTTTGCGGATTTGCAACCGCCACCGTAATTCGCAATGGCATCGCCCTCGTACTGACGCTCATCGCCGGGTTGACCGAAGCACCCGCGCGCGCCCAACAGCTCGACGCTTCCTGCACCGTGACGGTCAACGGCCAGACTGTGCGAGTCAATCCGGATGGCAGCTTCGGGATCTCGAACGTGGCCGCGCCCGACGTGTTCGGCGCGGGCGGGCCGGGCACGACGCCAGACTTCCTGAGTGATGATTTC
>DASXUA010000072.1:0-6222 GCA_036505095.1 Phycisphaerae bacterium | reverse complement strand
GTTGATCGCTCGCGTGAACTCGTGCCGCTTCGGGAAAATTCCGAATACGCCGCCCGTGTGAATGAACAGGACGTTGCCGCTCGGATCGAAACGCGCCGCGCGCAGTTCGCGATCGACGGCATAGAGCGCTTTGCCGGTGTAGACCGGGTCGAGCAATAGACCCGTGGCGCGCGCGAAGGAGACGATGAACTGAATTTCCTCCGGCGTGTTCTGCGCGTATCCGCGCCCGGCACCATCGACAAGCTCCAACTCTTGCGGCTTGGCACGAATGTCCAGAGACCAACGCACGGCCGTACGGTTGATGTAGTCCGCCAAAAAGTTGCGCCAGTCCGCGATCGTGCCTTCAATGATGGCGCCTACGACGCGCGGCCTTAGCTCTGCCAACCTCGCTCCCAACCAAAGGCCGGCGAATGTTCCGCCACTTCCAACCGGCACGATCACGCAGCCAATGTTCTGGTCCGCTGTTAGCTGCTGATGGATTTCCCAGGCGGCGCGCATGTAGCCCAGCGCGCCGACCTCGTTCGACCCGCCGGATGGCATGACGTAGGGCTTGCGCCCGCGGGCGCGCAGCTCGTCGGCGGCAGCCAGCATCGCGGCCGTCCGCTCGCCGGGCACGTTGACCCGCACGATACGCACGTCGGCGCCGACGATGTGGTCGAGCAGCAAGTTGCCATCCAACTCCGCGGGCGGCTCACCGCCCAGCACGAGCACGGCCTGCATGCCGGTCATGGCGGCCGCGATGGCCGTCGCGCGGGCATGATTCGACTGCAGGCCGCCACATGTGATGAGCGAATCGCAGCCTTGCTGCTTGGCATCAGCGATCAGATATTCGAGCTTGCGAACCTTGTTACCCGTTAGCCCCACGCCGGTAAGGTCATCGCGCTTCACGAATAGCCGTGTGTCGGCCCATGCGTAATGCACCGGATGGATGGTTGTGGGAAGTTGAGCGAGCAATTCGCGCGGCAGGTCGAGCGATGTCGATGCGTCGGCCATCACTGGCGATGATAACCTTCATCGGTGCAGCCGGCGACTGGTCGCAGTCCCGCTCATCACCGTCATGACCCCCACCAGGGACACGCCTCGTCAGCCACTTGCCCCGACAGTACCAGCGACGATACCATTATCAATCATGGCGGTTGAACTGAGCGAAAGTCAGCGCCAGGCGCTCGGCGGCTCGCCGGGGCTGCCACTGCAGGTGATTGACCCGGCGACCCAGGAACTCTACGTGCTCGTCCCTATGGAGGAATACGAGCAACTCCGAACTCTTCTGGCGGCGGAGCGCGCCGAGCAAGATGGCTGGCTCGGACTGGCGCGGCGAGCGCGGTCGCAGTGGGCCCAAGAGAATCCTTATTGATGCTTAAGCCCGGCGAGATCTACTGGGCCGATTTCCGCGACGCCGGTCCACACCCGGTCGTGATTGTCTCGCGCGAGGAGTTGAACCGTGGCCGATGGGCGGTCGCGGTGATGATTACCTCTGCACGATTTGCCGTGCGTTCGGGCTGGCCTCAATGCATTCCTTTGCGCTCCGGTCAGTTTGGACTGACGAAAGACTGCGTAGCCCAAGCCGATACCATCTCGGCGATTCCCTTCGATGAAATTGATGTGCGGACCGGCGCGCTCGGCGTTCTTGACGCGGAAACGATGCGTGAGCTGATCCGGGCCATTGGCCATGTCATTGCTTCGGATCGCGAACCGCAATAGCCCGGCAGTTTCCGCTTGAGATCTATGGGGCTTGGTAGCCCGTTCGCAGCGGATTGCAAGTCCGGAGAATGAAGAGTGCCGAAGACCGCGGTGCATCGAACGCAACGTTTTCTCTTGCAACTGCTGATCACCAGCACCACGGCGTTCGTCGGCTGCACACAGCCGGCGCGCCGGCCCGGTGAGCCATTGCTGCGGACGAATGACGAGATCATGGTTTGCGGACAGCTCGTCCACACCGGCACGCCGGTGGTGCTGTGGACCGATCCGGGCGGATACGATGCCTATCGCGTGGAGCGGCGCTTCGCGCCGCTCGCGGAGTCCTCATGGGAGAATTCTCAAGGGAAGGAGCGTCTCAAAACCCCCAATCGCTATGGCTTACGGAAGAAGGGACTCACGCCGGAGCAGATTGAGCGCGTTCGTGGTGGCGGATGGGATTTGCCGCTGCTGCAGGATACGGTCGATCAGTTCGTGATTCATTATGACGTCTGTGGTGTCAGCCGGCAGTGTTTCGCTGTCTTGCACGATCGGAGCGATCTCAGCGTCCATTTCATGCTCGATTTGGACGGCACGATTTACCAGACGCTCGATCTGAAAGAGCGCGCTTGGCACGCCACTATCGCCAACGACCAGTCAATCGGCATTGAGATCGCCAACATGGGAGCGTACGACGAGACGGAAAACGACCCGTTCGAGCAGTGGTACACGCGCGATCCGGACGGCCGCCTGCGGATCACCATTCCACCCGCCTTTGGAGACGGGGGCATTCGGACTGCGAATTTTGTGGGGCATCCGGCGCGCGATGACCTTGTTACGGGCGAAATCAACGGCCGCAGGCTGCGGCAGTACGATTTCACGCCGCAACAATATGCCGCGCTGATTAAACTGACGGCCACGCTTGCCAGGGTGTTTCCGAAGATCAAGCTCGATTATCCGCGCGACGCTTCCGGAGCGCTGACCACGCATAAGCTGCCGGACGATCAACTCGCGGCGTACCAAGGTGTGCTGGGGCACTATCACATCCAAACCGAGAAGGTTGACCCCGGACCCGCGTTTCAGTGGGAGCGCGTCATCAACGGCGCCCGCAAGTTGATGCGCTAGCCCGGCGGGGATAAACCCCCGCTCGCCTTGCCTTCCCCGGCCGAGCGGCAGATGATTCCCTGACGTGGCCGACACGTTGGTTGAACCCGATCCGCAGGTGGCCGAGCGCCTCGACGAACATCTGGCGCGTTACCCCCATTGCGCGGAGCGCATCTACCGCCGGCTGCTGGTGGTGCTGCACACACGCGGCATTGTGGCCATCGACGCGGTCTATGCGCAGGCCCAGGCGCGCGCCGAGCTGCCTGCGGCCGCAGCCATCAGCGACCCAAATCAGCCCACCGGTCCGCAGCTTACCCGCGAGGAGCGTGAACGCGTCGAGCAGATCACGCGCGACTATGTCAGTCGCTATCTCACCATTGACGAAGTCGATGACCTGGTCAATCTGGTCATCAAGCGCGAGGAAGTGCAGCATCTCGAGGCCATCGCCAACCAGCCGAACGTGGAATTCCGGACGCTGGCCGAAAAAGTACGGGCGTTCTGCGATCTGCCGCTGGGCGAGTCGCGCCTGCCGCCGGCCGAAGTCATGGGGACGCGCGTGGCGCTGATCCGCAATCTTGTCAGCGATCAACTCGAGTTCATCGGCATCGCCAAGCAGCATCTGCGGATTCGCGATTTTGGCGACATCGTGCGCCGCACGATCGGCAGCGACCACCGCATGGGCCGCGTGGGCGGCAAGGCCGGCGGGATGCTGCTGGCGCACCGCATTGTGGCCGACGCGCTGCCGGCCGGGGTCCGCTGGCCGTTGCGCTTTCCCGATACCTATTACGTACGCTCGGACCTCATCGATGAATTCCTGGAATTGAATCGTCTCGGCGAATACCGCAATCAGAAGTACAAGGACATCGATGAAATCCGCAACGAATATCCGCTGATCAAGGGTGTCTTCCGCAACTCCGATTTTCCGATCGAGATCGTCCAGAAGCTGCGCAACCTGCTGGCCGAGATCGGCACGGCCCCGTTAATTGTCCGCTCCAGCAGCCTGCTGGAGGATCGCTTCGGCACGGCTTTTTGCGGAAAATACGCCAGCATCTTTGTGGCCAATCAGGGATCGCTCGAGGCCCGGCTGCGGGTGCTGCTGGGAGCGATCGCCGAGGTGTATGCCAGCGCCTTAGCGCCCGATCCGATCCAGTACCGGCGCGCCCATCATCTCATCGACTATGACGAGGAGCTGGGCGTGATGATTCAGCGCGTGGTGGGGCGGCGGTTCGGGCGTTATTTCCTGCCGACCTTCGCAGGCGTGGCCTTCAGCCGCAACGAACACCGCTGGTCGCCGCGTATCCGCCGGGAAGACGGACTGGCGCGGCTGGTAGTCGGGCTCGGCACGCGCGCCGTGGACCGGGTGGGCGCCGAGTATCCGCGGATGGTGGCGCTGGGCACCCCGACGCTGCGGCCGGAGTCAAACGTCGAAGTCATCCGCCAGCAGGCACAGCGCGGCTTGGACGTGATCGACCTGGAACGCAACCGGCTGGAGTCGGTGAATCTGCCAACGCTGCTGGCGGCGACGCCCGAGCGTTTCCCACTGCTGGACCTGCTGATTTCCGTCTATCAGGACGGCGGGCTGTATCCGCCGACGACCAGCATCATCGACGCGCCGGCGCACTGTCTGACGATCACGTTCGACAAGTTGCTGTCAGCGACGGACTTCGCGGACTACCTGCGGCGCGTGTTGTCGGTGCTGGAGCAAGCGTATGGCGTGCCCGTCGATATCGAGTTCGTCTGCGACGGGCGCGATTTCTACCTGTTGCAGTGCCGGCCGCAGACCGCGCTGGTGGCTGGCGCGGCCGTCAGCATTCCCGCCGGCATCCCGGCGGAGCGGATTGTGTTCAGCGCCGCGCGTTATGTCCGCACGGGCACCATCGATGACATTGAGTACATCATCCGCGTCGATCCGACGGCGTATGCGATGCTGAGTTCGCCCGAGCAGGCCACCGGCGCCGCGCGAGTGATCGGGCGGCTCAATCGCAAGCTGGCGGACCGCCGTTTCGTGCTGATCGGTCCGGGCCGGTGGGGTAGCAACGACCTGCGCCTCGGCGTGCGCGTGACTTACGCCGACATCAATAACACGAAGATGCTGATCGAGGTCGCGCGACCGGTGGGTGGTTACCTGCCCGAAGTCTCATTCGGCACGCACTTCTTCCAGGACCTGGTCGAATCGAACATCAGCTATCTGCCGCTCTATCCCGAAGAGCCGGGTAACGTGTTCAACGAGCGCATCCTGCACGCCCCGCAGAACGCCTTAGCCGACCTGCTGCCCGACGATGCCGCCTACGCACCGGTCGTCCACGTGATTTATGTGCCCGCGGTATACGGCGGACGCAAGCTGCGCGTGGTCATGGACGGCGAAACCGATCGCGCCTTGGCCTATCTGGTCTGATCCGCCGCGGCGGATGCGTCGCGTTTGCTAATCCGACCTATGGATGTTGGCGGTGGTCTTGAATCAGCGCCCCGACCACTTCATCGCAGGCTTTGGCGGCTTGCTCGCCGCCTTGATTGCAGGCGACGAGCACTGCGAAATTCTTCTCGGGCGCGATCCAGACGACGGCGAACCATAGTGTGTTGCTGCCCGCATGCGTCAGGGCGCGGCCGCCGGCCCAATCGCGTTGGACGACTCGCCAACCCATAGCGTAGTCGCCGCCCTCCGGTGGAATTTGCAGCTTGCCAAAGGTCTCCGGCTTCAGCAGGCGCGCTGCGCCGCGCGCGCCGGCCAGATGCAGGGCGACGAATTTCGCCCAATCGCCGATCGTGCAATGCACCGTGCCGGCCGGACCGATGGCGGCCGGATTGTCGGCAGCGGGCCCCGGCTCGATCGGCGCGCCCCCTTCCGTGTGCCCGCGCGGCTGGTCCAGCTTGTCCGTTGTGCCCGGCGCGCCGAACCCGGCTGATGACATTCCGAGCGGCGCAAAGAGGCGCTCGCGCATCAGATCTTCCCAGGCGCGACCCATCACCTTCTCGGCCATGGCTCCGGCGCTGGCGTAGCCAGCGTTGGAGTAAATGAACTTGGTACCAGGTTTGGCCTCGGGCTGGTGGCGTGTGATACCTTCCACCAGCGTGCGGCGCTCTTCGACGGGCGTGCCGGTATGCGCGCGCAGACGCTTCCACAGATCGTCGGCATCCAGGTTAGCCGGCGCGCCGCCGCGATGTGTAAGCAGTTGCTCCAGCGTCACATGACGCCAGTCCGGCTGCATCGAACCGGATAGATCCGTGAAAACCTCACCGACGGTGGTCGTCCATTTCAGCTTACCCTCCTCGACCAGCAGGCCGATCAGCGTGGCCGTCATGGCCTTGGTGTCCGACCCGATGTGTATCTGATCGTCGATCGTGATCGCGTCCGGCGCGCCGCGCTTCCGCACACCGTCCGCGCCGATGGCCACGAGACGTTCACCGGCCAGGATCGCGCCGACCATGCCCGGCAAGCCGGCCTTC
>DASXUA010000071.1:0-11480 GCA_036505095.1 Phycisphaerae bacterium | reverse complement strand
AGGGCTTCGGCGGCCACTTCCACAACGACAACTCCGTCGCCGCGCTGCGCGACATCCCCGGCCTGGTGATTGCGTCGCCGGCACGAGGCGATGACGCGGTGAAGATGATGCGCACGTGCATGGCGCTCGCCAAGGTTGATGGACGTGTGGTCACGTTCCTCGAGCCGATCGCGCTATACATGGCGAAGGATCTGCATGAATCTGGCGACAACGCCTGGTGTTTCCCGTATCCGCCGCCCGGCGAAGCGATCCGGTTGGGCGAAGGATACGTCTATGAACCCGACGCACGCGACCTGACGATTCTCAGTTGGTCGAACGGACTGTACCTGTCGTTGCGCGCCGGGCGAACCCTGGCGCGGCAGCATGGCATTCGGGCGCGGGTGGTCGACTTGCGCTGGCTCAACCCGCTCAACGAGCCATTTATCATCGAGCAGTCGGCGGCGACCGGTCGCGTCCTCATTGTGGATGAGGGGCGCCGCACAGGTGGCGTCAGCGAGGCGATCATGGCGGTGCTGCTGGAGCGCGGGCGCCGCGAGTGGAGCGTGCAGCGGCTGACGGCACTCGACACCTACATTCCCCTCGGGGCCGCCGCGCTGAAGGTACTGCCGAGCGAGGACGACATTCTCAGCGCGGCACGTCGGCTGCTTAGCTCGGGGTCCCGCTCCCAGGCAACCCGGGCGCGGTCCGCGCCTCGGCCGGCGAAATTCCGTTGACAAGCTGATTGCGTCCACTCCCCCAGGTCATGCTATACTTATGCTATGGTTCGAGCGTATGAAGAGATCATCGATTTTATTGCGGCCGGCGCAACCCCCGATCGGGTCGCCGAATTCCAGGCTTCTGACGCCGTTCGTGAGCGCGTCGCCGACTTGATTCGTCGAGAGAAGACCAGTGGTCTTTCTGCAGCGGAGACCACCGAGCTTTCAGAGTACCTCCAGCTTGAGCACATCATGCGGCTGGCGAAGGCGCGGGCGCGGCGCTATCTTCCGAAATGAGCAGCTACATCAGTGCTGAGTTGCGCCGGATCGTCGCTGCGCGTGCAGATTACCTATGCGAGTATTGTCTGATCCACGAACCTGACACGTTCATCGGCTGTTCGGTTGACCATATCATTTCCGAGAAGCACGGCGGTCGTACGCATCCGGAAAACCTGGCCTATGCGTGCGCGCTTTGTAACCGCTACAAGGGCAGCGACGTCGGATCCGTTTCGCGCAACACCGGCGTCTTCGTTCGTTTCTTTAATCCGCGTGTGGACCGGTGGGCAGACCATTTCCTGCTTGACGTCGTGCGAATTGTCACCCTGACGGACATCGGCGAAGCTACGGCGCGCATTTTGTTGTTCAATGACATTGAGCGGCTCATCGAACGCCAGGAGTTGCGCTCTTTTGGCAAGTATCCAAGTGCGCCGGCACTCGCCCGAATGAAGGGCTGACTCAAGAGAGGCGGTTACAGCAACTCGCGCAACTTGCGTTTGAGGATCTTGCCCGTGGGCCCGCGCGGCAGGTCCTGCGCGATGCGCACCTGCTTGGGAACCTTGTAACCGGCCAGGCGCTCGCGGGCGAATTGGCGCAGCTCAATCTCGGTCGCGCTCTGGCCCTCCTTGAGCGAGATAAACGCCACCGGCAATTCTCCGCGGCTCTCGTCGGGGATGCCAATTACGGCCGCGTCCGCGACGGCTGGATGATCTTCCAAAGCAGCCTCGATCTCGCGCGGAAAGACGTTCTCTCCGCCGATGATGAGCATCTCCTTCTTGCGGCCGGTGATCGACAGAAATCCGTCGGCGTCAATCCGGCCGATGTCTCCCGTCTTGAACCAGCCGTCGGGACTCAGCACCGCGGTCGTCTCTTCCGGGCGCTGGTAGTAACCCTTCATCACGTTGGGGCCACGCACCATGATTTCACCTTCGCCGGTTCCCGGCTCCAAAGGCTGGGCGTCTTCGATTCCGATTAAGGCCACGTCAACGCCCGGGATCGGCCGCCCTACGGTTCCGGCACGATAGGCGTCCGGTCGATTGGCGGAAACCACGGGCGACGTTTCGGTCAGACCGTACCCCTCCATCAGCGTTACTCCGAAGCGTTCCTTCATTCCGGCGTCGACGGTTGGCGGCAACGGCTCTCCACCACTGAAAGCCAGATAGAGCGAGCGCAGCGCATCCGGGGCGGCCGACTTCGCCCGCAACATCGCGGCGTACATGCTGGGGATGGCCATGAAGATCGAGATCTTCTTCTCGGTGATGGCCTGAATCACTTTGGTTGGGTGAAAACGCGGAATGCAATGGCCTGTGGCTTTCAGCACGATGGGCGCCAGCGTCGTGGCGGTCAAGCCGAAGACATGGAACGGCGGCAGCACGTTCAGGAACGTGTGGCTCGAATCCATGTGCAGCGCTGCGATGCAGGCGTCGCAATTGCTGCGCAGATTCCGATAGGAGAGCTGCACGCCCTTCGGCCGTCCCGAGGTCCCCGAGGTGTACAGGATGACTGCATTGTCGCTCGGATCAATGCGCGGAGCACGCGGCAGGCGCCGCAGCATGGCCATCAACATCTGCCGTTTGAGCGGCAAGTCTTCCAGGAACATCGTGCGCGCGGGCAATTCCGTTGTGAGTTTTTCAAAGAAACGGGTGGCGATAATCAGGTCCAGGCCGGCGTCGCGCACGATCTGAGCGATCTCGGCCGGGCTGAGCAGAAAATTCAGCGGCACGACGGTGCGCGGCAGCCAGAGCGCACCCATCAGCGTGCCCGCAAAAGCGGGAGTGGCCGGCAGCATCACGCCAACGTGCGGCGCAGCGCTTTGCGCGGCGATGATGTCGCGCATGACGCGCGCGAAGATCGTCAACTGCCGATAGGAGAGGTTGCGCCGCTCATCGGCGACGGCCAGCCGGTCCGGAAATGCCTCGGCCGCCTCCAACAACGCGTCGACGAGCATAGGCAACAAGGTTAGTCGCTGCGGAGGGGTTTGTCTAACACTGCACTTGCCGCCATAATCCAATCCGCTCAGGAGTTCGGTCAACATGCACAGCCTCAGCGCACGTCGGATCGAGTTGCAACGAGCGTTGCTATTGATGATGCTGTGCGCGACTGGCGGATGCGCGGGCGTGCCCGCCGCCGCCGTCCAGCAAATTCATCAGGCTCATCTGGCGCTGGATTCGGGGCGTTTCGCGGAGGCCGACCGACTGGTATCGCCTGTGATCGCCGCTTATCCCGATACGCCCGCCGCGGCCGAAGCGCTTTATTTGCGCGGCCTCGCCCGGCTCAATACCGGCATGCGTCAGCCGGCCCGCTTCGATTTCGAGGCCGCGCTGGACCGCGCTCGTCGCGGTGATCTGATCGCCCGGCTGCACGCGCAACTCGGCAACATGGACTACGACGATAGCGCCTACGTCCGCGCGGCCGAGCATTACCGCCGAGCGCGCCCCGAGCTACCGCGCACTTCCCCAACGGCCGAAATCCTGTTGCGCTACGGCATCAGCCTGCAGCGCTCCGGTCGGATCGAGGAGGCGCGCGAGATTCTCGGCGAGGTGGTCGAGCGCTATTCCGACAGCCGCCCGGCCGCAGATGCGCGCCGCAAGCTCGAATGGAATCACGACTTCTTCGCGATCCAATGCGGGGCGTTCGCGCAGAGCCAAGCGGCGCAGGACATCGCGACGCGGCTCCGCACGCAGGGCGTCGAGGCGGCGATCGAACGTGCACCGGGAACTTCCAACTACGTGGTTCTCGCCGGCCGATATCGGACTTACGAACAGGCCGCGTCCGCACTGCCGTCCGTGCGCCGCACGGCCGCCGACGCTTTCGTCGTCCCCTAATCTGCGCCTTCGGCAACCATCTCGATTGACCTTGGCAGGACCGGACTGGCGCCGACCTCGGGAGGGCGACCGCCGAGCCTTTTCTCCCGGGGCTCCCGCCGAGCCTTTCTCAAGTAAGCAGCCGCCCTCGCGATTCCGATACTGCCAACAGGCGCGGGCACCCACTCGGCCGGCGTCACGACGAGAGGTGTACGCCATGCAGACACCGCTGGCCGAATCGCTGCGAACCTACTACGAGGCGCAGAACCATCTCCGACGCGGCATCTGCCTGCTGAACGCCGGCGCCTTCGAGCAGGCGGCGCGCGAATTCGGCGCCGCGTACGAGATTAATCCCCAGCATATGCCGCTGCCGCGTTTTCTCGCGGCCTCGTGGGCTGGCGCGCGGCGCGATCATGACCCGACCACGTCGATCGGCCCCAACACGCTATCGGACGGCCGCGATGCCAGCGCCATCCGGGACGCCCTATTACTGTGGAAATCCGGCCAGACTCAGGCCGCGATCGTGGCGCTGCGCGCGGCCGTCCGCCAACAGCCCGAGTGTGCTGAGCTGCACTTTCAATTGGGAACCTTGCTGGCCGCGATCGACGAATATGAAGAGGCCGAGCTGCGCTTCACTCAAGCCGTCAGCATCGATCGGAAACACACGGATGCGCTCGTGAGCCTGGCGATGTGTCGTGCGTTGCAGGCGCGGACCCAGGACGCGATTGCCTGTCTGAGGCGCGCCCAGCGCCAAGAACCGCACGACGCCCGGATCGCCCTGCTGCTCAGCCAGGCGCTGCAGAGTGCCGGACGGGACAGCGGCTTTTCGCCCGTACTGGCGATGATGCCGGCCGACGATCCCACGGCAGACGAGCAAGCGCTCGACGAACTCAGCCGAATCATCGAGCTTGAGCCGGACTTCGCGGACGCGCTGCTGTCGCTGCCGGGGGAGCCGGATGACACCCCGGTTCACGAAATGTGCGTCATGCTCGCCGCCACCCTGCAGCGCGCCCTCGCGCGACAGCCGGAACATGCGGACCTGCACTATCACTGCGGGCGCGTGCTCGCGCGGCTGGGTCGCGCCGACGAGGCCATCGCCGCGACGGAACGGGCGGTGGCGATCAATCCGCGCTTCGTGCAGGCACTCATTCAACTCGCCCAGCTCTACCAACAGACCGACCGGCTCACCGACGCCACCACGCGGCTGGAACAGGCCCTGGCGCACGGCGGTGAGTATGCGGACGTCTATTATCAACTCGGCAATCTCTACCGTCGCGCTGGACAAATCCAGCGCGCCCGTGGTGCGTACGTCCGGGCACTGCGGATCAATGAGCGCTATGGGGCGGCACGCTCGGCGCTGGAGGCGCTGGCCTGAGAGTCCTGGGTCCTGAGCCCTGAGTTCTGCGCGAAGGCCACCCACGGATTCAGCACTCAGGATTCAACGCGATACTCGCCTGCGGGGAATGAATGTCCTATCTGATCGAGATTCTGGGGCGCGGGCTGCTGTCGGACTTGTCAGCCGCATTCCTCGAGCGGCTGGCGGATGACAAATCGGTCCCGACAGCCCAGTTGAAGTCCGCTATCGAGCGAGAATCCACGGGCCAGAACGATAAACAGGCGCTCGCCCGCTGCTGGACGGCGCTTGGTCGCCGCCGTCTGACCGAGGGCGAGCTGGGAGCCGCCCGCGACGCGTTCACCCGCGCGTTGGAATTCGATCCTGGCGATTTCACCGCGCGCATCGCAGCGGCCTGCGCGCATGACGGCCTGGGCCGGACGGATTTGGCGCGCGACTGCCTCTTGCAGGCCCGCCGTCAGGCCCCGCACGATGCGCAAGTCCTGTTCGGCCTCGGATATTGTCACGAGCGCGTCGGGCAAGCTGCCGAAGCGCTCGAGGCCTACGAAGCCGCTCTGGCCGGCGCGCCCGAGCTAACTGCCGCGCTGGCGCGCCTGGCAGCCATTTGCTTGAGCCGCAACGACGTCGGCCGGGCGATTGACTGCTACGAGCGGCTCTGCTGGTGCGAACCGGGTGACGTCAGCCTGTCGCTGACGCTCGCGAGTCTCTACGTCCAGCACGGGCGCTTCCACGATGCCGTCCGTCAATTCGAGTTCGCGCTGACCATCGAGCCCGACAACTGGGAACTGCACGACGATCTGGTGACGGACTACGAGCGCGCCGGTCTGCTGCATGAGGCGATCGACGCGCTGTCCGCCATGATCGCCAGCCAGCCGCCCTTCGCGGACCATCACCTGCGGCTGGGCGACTTGCTGGTCAAGCTCGCGCAGCACGATCTCGCCGCCGTGCAGTTCCGGCGCGCCCTGGAATTGTCGCCGGACTCGCTCGACGCGCTGGTCAAGCTCGGAACAGCGCATCTGCGCGGCGGGCGCTATGTCGATGCGGTGCAGTGCTTCAGCCGGGCAGTGGAGATCAACGACCGTACTCTGGCCGGCTATGTCGGCCTGGCGGTCGCGCAGCACGAGGCCGGCGACCACGATCAGGCCCGGGCCAGCTTCGAGTTGGCCGCCTGCGTCGAGCCGAACAGCACGATTCTCCTCAGCGAAACGGCGCGCTTGCAATTGAAGATCGGCGCCAGCCGGCAGTCAAACCGATATCTTCCGGTCGGATCCTCGCAGTGTGAGCCCGCGCATCCGCCTGCTTCGACTCCATCGGCCTCCTTGGATACCGGCGATCCCGCCGCTTCGCCGGACGTCATGGATCGGCTGCTTGCAGAGCAGATCCGCCGCCACCAGACCGTACTGATCGAGCGGCCGCAGCATGCTGATCTGCACTATCGCCTCGGCGTGCTGCTGCGGCATGCCGGTCGCTTGCCCGAAGCGATTGCGGCCTTCCGCCGCGCTGTCCAGATCAATCCGACCTACGCGAAGGCCCTGGTCAAGCTGGGCTTGGCGCTGCACGCCGCCGGGCAGTCGCAGGAGGCGATCGACATCCTGCGCCGCGCCATCCACCTCCGCCCCGATGACGCCCCGTTGCACTACGAATTGGGCCTGATGTTTGCCGATCGCCGCGACTTTGCCCTGGCTATCGAGCAATTTGAAGACGCGGTGCGCCGCGCCCCGCACAACCTGGACTTCCACGCCAACCTGGCGCTCGCGCTTCAGAACATGGGTCTGATCGATCGCGCCTCCGCGTGCTGGCGAACATTCTCCGATCTCATCGCCGTCGGGCCTGCCCCGCCGCCCCACGACCGCGCGAGTGATCCCGAACCCTGAACCCGTCACGCGGTCACTGGCCCGCTGCTACTCCCAGCTTATAATCACGCGGCACGCATCAGCTCGACGATCCGCCATAGCGGAATCGGGATCGATGCCTGCCCTGTGGGAGTCGGCCGGCATGAAGCTCTATACCAAGCGCGGTGATTCCGGAGCCACCGACCTTTTTGGCGGCCAGCGCGTCGCGAAGGATCACCCGCGCGTCACCGCCTATGGCGACGTTGACGAGTTGAACTCCACCTTGGGTCTGGTGATCGCCGCGATGGATGACGCTGCGAATGCCGATCTCCGCACTCACCTGCAGCGGATTCAGGATCGCCTTTTTGCCCTGGGTGCCGAGTTAGCGACGCCCCAGCCGCGCACGTCCGCACCGAGCATCAGCAGCGGCGACATCGAGGAGCTGGAGCACTGGATCGATGACGCCTGCGCGGCGGTTCCCCCTCTGCGGAATTTCGTGCTACCCGGCGGCAGCGAGTTGGCCGCACGGCTGCATCTGGCCCGAACCGTCTGCCGCCGCGCGGAACGCCAGGTGGTGGCGCTGGCACGCACCGCCGATGCGGATCAACCGGTCGCACCCAGCGCAATCATTTTCTTGAACCGTCTCAGTGACCTGCTGTTTGCCTGGGCCCGGCTGGCCAATACCCGGTCCGCGACACCGGAGATTATCTGGAACCCGCGCCATCCGTCAGGCACGCCGTTAAACACGAACCTTGAACCCTGAACCTTGAACCCTGTGATCCGCATCAGTGATCCGAACCAGGTCCGGCCGTCGCACGTGATCTTCTTGGCACTCGTGCTGGGCGTTTTCGCGGGCACCTATCTGCTGACGAACGGACCTGTTTCCACCGATGTGCCCGAGGGCCGCAAGGAGTGGCGGCCGAATTCGCCGCTGCACGCCATCGTCGGCGTTCTGAACCTGAACGATTCGCAAACCACCGCCACGGGCGTCGATATCAAATCGCTCGTGCTGGGCGTCGGCAGCGCGCTGGCCATCGCCATCCTGGGCATTACGTTCGTGCTGCGTCCCGGCCGCGGCGAAGATAGCGCGGGCGCCAGTCGGGAGGGCGAGGTCGCAGATCCGCCGTGGCGGACGCCTGCCGAGCCTTCTGCGCCACTGCCCGAATCCCGATCGGAAATCGCGAAATCGGAAACCCTTGACATCGCTGCGCGGCCTCAAGGTCAGGTCGGAAATCCCGCCAAGCTCTCGCCCCTGCTAGCCGCGCAGCTCATGCTGCTCATATTCGTACTGTGGTCATTCGCCAGCACGCGCTGGTCGCCCGCGCCGCGGATCGCCCTGGGCGGATCGCTGCTGCTGGGCATCCAGGTGCTCTGGGCATTGGCGATCGGCAATGGGCTGCACCCGCGCAGTGCTGCGATCGCCGCGTGGTCGTTGCCCGTCGTGGGCGGGACGGCCGCAGGCTTGGCCGTCTGGTACTACTACGAACGTACGGCAGCGCTGCGCGCCTCTTATCCGATCGGAAATCCGAACTTTCTGGCGGCCTGCCTGCTTCCGGTGATCATTTTCAGTGTAGTGGCGGCCGTGCTGGGTCTGCACGGCCTGATTCGCCAGCGCGTCGCGACAGCCGATGTGCCCGCGCCGGCCGGGCCGCGAATCCGCGTTCCGGGCCTGCTCGTGGCCGCGGGCGCTATGGGCATGATCGTCGGCGGCTGGGCTTTCTATTTGGCCCAGGCGCGTGGGCCGATGCTCGGACTGCTGATCGGGCTGCTGGCGCTGGGCTTCTTTGCCGCACCGCGCGCAGGCCGTATCATAATTGCGGTCACCGCCGGCCTGCTGTTGACGGCTTGCGGCATCTATTTCGTCGCGCGCGCCAGCGAGTATTCCCCGAGCGGTCGCGACGCAACCATCCGGGTCCGGATGCTCGCCTGGAAGTATGCCTCCCAATTCATCTGGCAACGCAAGTTGACCGGCCTGGGTCAGGCCGGCTTTACGTGCATGGCCGATGCGCTGGCGGCTTCCGATGACGCGCTCACCGACTGGGCCGCCCTGAACGCCACCATTGACCAGGCCCATAACGAGTGGCTCGAGGTGCTCACCGATCTCGGTCTGATCGGATTGGGGTTGGTCGGCACCGCGCTGGGCCTGACGTTCGTCGTCGGCGCCCGCGCACTGCCCGGCTTCAGCCCAACGCGACGCTGGACGATGATCGCGCTGCTGGCCAGTCTGGCGGCGATCATCGTCGAGGAGTTCTTCAACCCCAGCCTGCGGCGTCCCGGATTGCCGGCCGTGTATTACAGCGTCATCGGCCTGATCTGGGCGCTCGCCGCCACACCCGAAACGGCCTGGCCCGAACGCGTGCGGCATTCGTCGATCAGTCGTTGGGCCATCTTTCCGGCCACCATTGTGCTCGCGATCGGCGCGTGGTTCCTGGTGATCTGGGACTTTGATGCGGCCCGCGCTCAGGTGCAGACCGAAGACGCCGTCGCGGCCGAGCAGTGGGATCGCGCCGAGCAGCTTGCGCGGGACGCCAGCGCCGGTCAGCTCAGTCCGCAGCGGCGTCTTAGCGCCACGCAGCGCCTTAGCGAGACCTATCTGCTGATCGCGCGCGCCGATCTGGAGCGTTTCGAGCGGCGCATGCAGGACGCGGCCTCCCGGCCGGAGCCGTCCGAGCAGCAGCGGCGGGCCGCCCTGGCGCTGCAGGATCGCCGCCTCGCCGAGCTGCGCATCGCCCAGGGCCTGGAGATCAACAACGAGGTCGTGTCCATCGCGAAGTTCTATGGCGGCAGCGGCGCGGTGTGCAGTGCGCTGGAGCAGCTCAAGGCGCGTCTCTCTGAAATCGATCAGAAACCCGCCGAAGTCGGCCAGCATCTGAGCGTTGCCGCGCAGTGCCTGCTGCGCGAAATGCGCCGGCGGCCCTATGATCCGGACGTATGCGTCGAATATGCCCGTCTCACCGCCGCGATTGCGGGCCTCGAACGCATCGAAGACGTCATCCTGGCGTTGGCGCGTCCGCTACGCTATCAGCGCACGGATGCCCGCACGGCCGACGTCATGATGTACCTGTATTCGGCGCCCCAGTTCGCCGGCCGTTTCAACGCGCTGGTCGAGAAGGCCCAATCCGTCTGCAGCGACCCCACGGCGCCCGCGCCGCCGCGCCCGACGCTCACGGATGTGGCCTTCTTCGCGCCGGAAATCCTGCGGCTGGGGACGGTCGAGCCCATCACGCGCAATGATTACGAGCGTTCGCGAGCGCTGCTCGACCTGGCGCGCGCCCGCTATGAGGCGCTGCGCCCGCGCCCGGCGTTCGCGCTGGCGGCTTGTCTGGCGGAGCTGGCCGATTCAACTTTCCTGTCCGCCCCCGAGGATCCGTCCGCTGCCATCGCCATCGCCGAGCGCGCCATTCAGGCCGCGCCCGATTCGGCCGAAGGTCGCATCCTGGTGAAGCAGGCTCACAGCCAGATCGCGACCTATCTGCTCGCGCAGGGCGACGAAACCGCCGCGCGCGAGCGACTGGCGCGCTACCTGCTGGCCTCCGGCGACAAGACCGCGCAGGACCGCGAGCTGGGCGAGCGTTACGCCCGCCTGTGCCGCAATCTGCAGCATCAGCAGCAGGGCGGCTACTCACCGAAATTCGTTGACTGGGTGAAACGCGCCCTGCAACTGAATCCGGAATCGGAACTGGCCTGGCGTTTCGCGGCCGATATCGCCCTGACCAACGAAAACGACGACAAAAAGGCGGCGAACTGCCTGCGCCGCGCGCTGAAGTTCGGCGCCGATCCGCGTCTCGTTGCCAGTTACGTGACCTTCGCCCTGACCAAACATCCCGACAGCCAGCCACTGCTCGATCTGCAGAAAGAACTTTACAAAGCCCTCGGCACCGAACCCCCCGCCACCCAGTCAGCATCACAACCCGCCACTTCGGAACCCGCCAGGTCGAGCCCGGCCGAATCGCAACCCGCAACCGAGCCGGCCACTGAGCCCGCATCGCAGCCGACAAGCGCGCCAGACTCCCAGCCCGCCGAGTCCGGGACGGCGCACCCGTCCCGGACCGATTCGCAACCCCCCACCGATCCAACATCCCAGCCGGAATCGTAGATCGGGTCAGAAGCCCCGATCATCTGGCCCCAACGGCGGCTAAGGCACGAATGACCGCGTCGCGCGAAACCAGCGATACGGCCCTGGATTTCGCGTAGGCTGCGGCCCGCGCGTAGAATGGTGCCGCCCGGTCGTGGGCACGCGTGCCGCTACGGCGAGGACGACCAGGCCTTCGGCGATTGAAGCGACATCGTGCAGGTGACGGCAAGGCCGTGAACGCAAGCTGCCATTGACAAGCCGTTGTACGATAGTAGCGTCAGATGACGCGGCACGCGAACAACGCGAACGGTGCGACAGATAATGGGCTATTACACCGAATACCTCGACCGAAAGCTCAACGCTCAGCAACTCGCTGATGAGCGAAAGAGGCAGCTCAAGCGAATCTCGGAATTGCGTGGGGGCCGGGACATTCTTGTATATGCC
>DASXUA010000070.1:0-3996 GCA_036505095.1 Phycisphaerae bacterium | reverse complement strand
TTCGGCGGACAGCCGCCCCTGCGGCGCGCGAGCGGCATCCTGAAACAGGCTCAGTTCCATCGCCACGGCATCCTCACGCGGAACGCGCTTCAAGCGGCCCAGCGCGTAATGACAGTAGTCAGAAAGAAACTCCGGACCGCTATCCAGACCCTGGCGAATCAGTTCCAGGCGGCGTCTGGTGTCGGCGGTGGCCTCGATGGTGAGCACCTGCTGCATGGCACGCACCAGCGGATCGTCCTGGGATTTCAGCTCCGCAACTGCCAGAGCGGACAGGGGCGGATGCGTCGCGGCAGCTTCAGGTCGGGCAGGAACGTCTGTGAGCGCAACCATCATGTGCGCTCCGGAGCGAATATCGACACCATTCCAGCCGGCGCCCATACGCGCGCGCAGGTCCGGCCGCGAGAATTGAGTAAAGCGCAATTCCAGTTCAGCCGGTCCGTGCCAGCGCTGCGGCGTTAGCACACGTGTCACGTGGAACTGCAGGGTGCCGGTTTGAGTTTCATCGTCCAGTGGTGCGGGACTGGCGACGCGTTCGACGACCCCCACCAGCAGGGCAGCGCGCCCTTCGACGGTCAAGTCCATCAGATTTATGTCGCCAAAATCCATGTTCTGTCTCCCGATCGCCCACGAACCTGATGGCCGTATGCAGCCGCACAGCCCAATCAGCAGCAGGACCAGCCCCGGTCGCAGGATATTGCTAGTCCGCATAAGATCAGCGCGCATCCCGAATGTACGTTAAGTATACCGGCGGGCGCACTTCGCACCCGGCGGCCTGAGCTTCCTGGCCGTTCTTGATTTCGGTGAATTTGTTGCCGGCGCCCGTGATGCCGGCCGTCGTTTTTGTCCAGACCGGTGTGGGATTCGGCGGCGGCGCCGGCGTCGCCACGTTCCCACTGTAATCCACGGTCCACACACCTGAGCCGAAAGCGACATAAGTAAAGTTGGCATCATCGCTGTATGCCACCAGAAAAATCGTAAAGGCGTTTACGCCCGAGTTGCTCGTGCAAAGATCCGGCGGCGGTGGGGGCGGCGGCGGCGGTGCGGGTGGTGGCGCCGGCGGCGGCACGAAAACCGGCCGGACCGCGCTAAAAACAACGGCCGGGTTGTCGCAGGTTTCCACCAGCCGTTTGGTCGTATTGGCGGGAGTGGAGCGCGTCTGTGACAGGAAGATGGTGGCGCCGCCGGTGGCGCGTGTCCCGGCCGGTCCGCCACGATCCAGCACCGGAGAACCCAGGTCAACCACGGCCGTGGCCGGATTCACGACGGGGTTCGGCAATCCGCTGACGGTCGGGACACGTTCGCGCTCGCGACCGCCGCTTGCGTAGTTCGCCTGCGCGGTCGTGTTCTGGAGCACGTTCACGATGCCCGCATGCACGCGGTCGCAGAACTTGTCGAGCGACGCCTCGCCTCCGGCGGTTAGCTCGATGTTCGCTCGCGAATACATGCCGCAAGTCGCCGGCGCATTGACGTTGAAGGCGGCGGGGCCGGAACCGACTACCAGAAGACCGGCAGCAGACCGATCGTTGAAATTGCGCTGGTTCCGCCGAATTTGCGAGCGCTTGATCTTGATTTCGACCAGCACCAGATTCCAGAACACGGCCGCGTCGCCCACCGAACCGCGCACCGCGTAGCCGCCGCTGGCGTCCGTGGCGAGCTTGGCCTTTTTTCCCGAGGGAGTCATCACGGGCAACGGCTTGGTTGAACCGGGGTTGAGTTCGGGTTCCCAGGCGAAGTCAGTCAGTGCGGCCGGCTTGACGGTCGTCAATTCGAGTTCGATATCTCTGCAATTGCGCACCAGTACTGTCGGCGCGTTCTGGGTCATGTCGCGGCTGCCGTCGTTGCTCTTGAATTGGTGATGCGTGTTCGGTGGTGCCGTCGCGGAGGTGCCGCGCGCCGATTGCGTCGTGGGCACCTTCGCGGTGATCTCCAGCTCCACCACCGTCAGCTTGACGTGATCCAGGTCGTCGGCCTCGCCGGTGATCCCGAGCTTGATGCCCGTGTCGCGCAGGCCGCCGCTGGTGGCGTCACCTCCGACGAAAAGCTGCTTGCCGTCTTTAGGAACGGTCTTGTTCGCGAACTTTTGCGCCCCGACCAGCGCCGCGCCGCCCGTCTCGGCCGCGAAGAGCTTCACCTTGTTGTTTTCCGTATCCACGACCAACTCGCCGTCGAAATCGGCCGGCTTGGCCTTGCGAACGATCAGCATGGCGCGCTCGTGATGCTTGCCGGCGATGTCCTTATGTATGAAGCGACCGGCGTTCAACTTGTCATCGGGCTTGGCTGGCACTACCGCCGGAGGTTGGGGCAACGGCTCGGGGTTGGCTTTGGCGCTCTTACGCCGTTTGCAGATGTCCAGGATCACCTCGACGCTGGTAGCCTTCGCCTCCGCCGGGGGTTTGAAGGGCACCGTTCCGCCCTTGAGCGTGAGTTTCAGCACCACGTCGCCCGTTTTGTCGCTGGCGGTCGCACCTTCCGCGAAGAGCACCACGCCGGTGCCCTTGGGATCGAGCTTCGCGCCGGCGAATTTGTTATCCGTCCCGTCGAACTTGATCTCGGTGCCGGCGGTCACGGCCGTGAAGAAGCGGATCTTGGCGCTGGAGCGCGTGAACGTCCCGTCGCCGTCGAAGGCCAGATCAGTCTTGAGCGTCACCTTCTTGCGCGTGGCGTTGTTGTTTGGCTTCTTGACGGCGACGACAAACTTCAGCGGGTCGATGACGGGTTTGACGACCGCCTTGAGCTGTAGCGCGGCCTTGTTCATCGTCCCGCACACGACCGCGACCGTCGTCTTCTCAGTGCTGTGGTCGGTCTTGGAGGCCGTCACGGTGTATTGGGGCGGGCTGGGCTTGATTCCGCGGAACACGACGTTGCCGCTGGCGTCGGTGACGCCTTTGCGGCTCTCCGGTCCGCTGATCTTGACCTGCGCGCCTTCGACCGGCTTGCCGTCGTTCTTGCGCGTGACCGTGACGGTCAAATCGGCGACCGAAGGCGCGGGACAGACGCGCGCCGGCGCCCCGACGTTGCCCTGGCCGGTGGTGGCGGTCAGGCCCATCAGCGCACCTCCGCGGCCGGCGGCGGAGCCTGGCGATTTTCAAGGGCGTCGAGCTTCTGCATTCCGGACAGACGCCGCCGCCGCAGGATTTCCGGGGCGCCATCAGCCTGATCGAAGTCGGGCGAAACCGTCAGCATCAGTTCGATGTAGCGCGCCACGTCCGACTCCAGAACGATGTTGTAGCCCTTCGCCTTCTCGATGCCTTGGCGGATGAGATCGCGCATTCCCGGCTCGCCCAACTTCTTCGCCTCCGCGGGATGCTCGCGCGTCAGGTAGGCGACCATCTCATCTTCGAAGCGCTGCTGCTGTTGCTGCGAGAACGCTTCGAGATGGGCCGGCGAGATTGTGAACGTTTTGGGCATCGCACGCTTCTCCCTCTACGGCGCTGAATCGAGCACGAGCGGAATGAAAAACGTCGGAATACGGTCGTGCTCGACGTTGGTCTTGACGAAAACCACCGGGCACTTCTTCATGGCGTCGCGAATCGGATCGAGGTTGGTGGGCGTGTGGGCGTTGTCCGCAAAATGCAGAATTTCGACCATGTCGGTCGTGAACATCGGCCAGGGCGGCTTAGTAGTCGGCTGCTTAGTTTTGGCATCATAAGCCACTTTCGTAGTGGTGAGGCTCAGGCTGCTCTTGATTTTGTCGCGCAGCGCGTTAGCCGCGGACTCCGTGTTGCTCTCCGGGCTTTTTGGCCGAAAGACGACGATCAAGCGGTTCTTGTCGGAGGCGTTGCCGAGGTTGGCTTTGGTCTTGGTCGTGCAGAAATCTTCCCCGCCGCCGTCGTGTCCATACGTCGCGTCCAGCAGGATCAAATCGGTCAGCGTCGATTTCACCAGGTCGGACTTGGCTGCCTGTTTGAGCGGCACGCCACCGCCGGAATGACCGCTCAAATAAAGACGCTTAAGATCGCTCAGGGCCGGCTTACTCGGCAGCAGTGCGGCGCCGCT
>DASXUA010000069.1:0-9746 GCA_036505095.1 Phycisphaerae bacterium | reverse complement strand
CAGCGTTTCGGTCTGCGGATGCGGCGGAACGACGACGCGCCCCTCGATATGGCCCAAGGGTAGATCGGCGTCAAAATGGTTTTCGCCTGGCGCAATGCGCACGTGGAATGGTTGCAGAATGGAGCCGGAGACCTGGATCCACGCTTGGAAATCACCCGGCGGCAAACCTTCGATTTCGTATTCTCCGTCGCTGGCAGTAGTGCCGTAGAATTCCTCGATCGTGCCGGGCGGCGCGCTCGCGAGTACCTCGCAGCGCACATATGCGTCGGCGATGGGCTCACCGCCGGCGCGCACCGTGCCGTGCAGCGTCGCCGGTCCCTTGGTCAGGGTGACTTCGACGGTCTGTCCGTCCTGAAGCTCAGCGGCCTGACGCGGATGGACGGGGTTCTCATGGTGCCGCGTGTTTATCGCGTAGCTCCCGGCCGGAAGCCGATCGAAAACAGCCACACTCTCGGCCGACAGGGGTAGTTCGCGCCACACCGGCTGCTGCACATCGTTGAAGCGATATACGCTCACCGTTCGCACGCGCCCGTCGGCTTCCGTGACGTTACCCTCAAACTGAACGCGGATCGTGCCGTTGCCGACTGGCTGCTGCGAATTGCCGGGCGGCGCGCTCCCCAGCCGGCCGACCTCGACCATCTTCGGCTGTGCACCCTGTGCATCGGCCGGCTGCACCGCGATATCTAGGTTCGGTAGGGTGTTCCGATCCGGACTGGAAGACGCTGTACACCGGTGATTTCCAGGCCCCGTCGTCCACGAAGACGGATACAGTATTAACCCCGGCGCCGTTCATCTCGAATCTATCGACAATGTGCCGCACTGTGAATTCGCCATGCTCGTCAGTCTTGACCTCCCATTGTCCGAGCGAGCGGTGCGCTAGGTTTGGCGCCTGTACCTTTACTGAAACCCCCGCTAACGGCGCGGCATCCGCCAGCACGCGCCCATGCAGCTCCAGTCCTTTGCGGATTGTCAGGCGGACAGGCTCAGCGCCTACTTCGAGTTGCTCGGACAGCGTGCGCGCATAGTCGGCGTGTTCCATCACCAGCATCAGCTTCCCTGGACGCAAACGCTTGAACTCGAACCGGCCTTCTCGGTCAGTGGTTGTCTTCTGCACATCGAACGCCAGCCAGCCTTGCACCGGACTGGAATTACCCGGCAGCCACTCGCGCGCCAGCGTCACGGTCACGCCCGAAACGGTGTCGCCGTTCTCGTTCACAACGACGCCAGGCATCGAGTGCGGGCGGTAGAGCTTGATGCGCAGCGGCCACTCCTGCGATTGCGCCGGCACGAACATGCCGCGCTCGCGCTCCCAATCCTGGGCGAAGTCCGGATGATCGGCCGTGAGGAACCAGACGCCGGGCGGGTCGAGGTTGTCAAAAGTGAAGCGACCGTCCGAGTTAGTGCGCTGCGTGCGGCGCTGGCCCAGCTCTTCGTCGCCGGTACGCAAGATCGCCTGGACGACGGCATCCGGAACGGGCCGGCCGTCTTCGTCACTGACCAGGCCAGTGACGGTGGAGGTCGGCTCGGTCCGCGGGATCGGCTGAAACATTCCGGCATCTGCGTCAGGCGCGGGTTTCGCCTGCGCGCCGCGCACGCTGCGCGTAAAATGCACGCCGAGACCGACACAGATAATCACGCTGGCGACCAGTGCGAACGCTGGCCAGCCTGCCAGGCGGTCCGGGCACGGCGATCGCCCGCTGATGAGCCGGCGGATGCGGTGAAGCAGCGTGCCACCGCTGGCCGCCAGGACCATCTGCGGCGCCGCGCGGCGCAGCTCCTCCAGACGAGCCAAGGCGCGCGTGTAGAGCGGCGCGTCGCCGCAGAAGGTGACGGCCATGTCGTCGCAGCAGTGCTCGCGCTCGACGCGGATGCGGCCGGAAACCCACCAAACGGCCGGATGATAGAAGAGCAGCGTCTCGACGAGCACTTGAAAGAGGTTCACGAGGTAATCATGGCGGCGAATGTGGGCCAGTTCGTGGGCGAGGATGGCTTCGAGCTGCGCAGGTGTCAGCTCCGCCAGCGCGCTGGCCGGCACGAGAATGACGGGGCGCAACCAACCGATCACGACCGGAACGGCAGCCCGCGCGGATTCCAGCAGCGCCATCGTTCGTCGAATTCCCATACGCTGTGCCAACTCGCAGAGCCGTCGCTCCCACGTTGACTCCGGTTTTCGCGTGTCGCGCCGTTTGAGCCGCTGGGCTGCGATCCATTGTCGCAGCATTCGCATCGACAGCGCCACGACGCCGAGGCACCAGATGCCCGTCAACACGGGCAGTGCCGCTTCGATCCGTGCGGGCGTCCATCCGAGGTGGCGCGCTGCGGGAACTGCGCTGACGACGGTGGCCGGCCCATGCCGTCCCGGGATGATGATTTCCGCTGGCGAAGCGAGCGGCTGAGTCGGAGACTGAACTCCCGGGACGTCGGCGTCCGCGCGTACCGCTGGTGACGAACGCTGCACTCTCGTCGCTCGGCTAAGGTAAGTCAGCGTGACGAGCGGCAGAGCCATCATCGTCGCCAACGCGCCGCACGCGATCCCATAGCGGGCCTGGGCCGAACGATCGCGCAGCAGGCGCAGGGCTGCGAGCAGCAACAGCAGAACGACGAGCCCCTGCCAGATGAAGTGCAGCAGCGCCCAGCCCAGCGCCAGTGCCAGTGCCGTGGGCTCGGACAGCAGCCGTGTGATCCACGTCATGGCGATTTCCTTTCCAGTTGATCCAGCAGCCGCCGGATTTCGGCCAACTCTTCGAGCGAGGCGCGCCGGCTGGACAACGCTTGCATGACCAGGCGCCCCGGCGACCCGCCGAAGGCGCGGTCCAGCAGGTCCCTGACCAGGCGTTGTTGCATCTGCCCCTCGGTGTGACGTGCGGTGTAGACGTGCGTGCGCTGCCGCAGATCGCGCGTGACCAGGCCTTTCGCGGTCATGATCTGCAGCGTTTTAAGGACGGTCGTGTAGCCGCTGGGCCGAGTTTGCGCCAGCAGCTCGCACACCTGCCGCACGGTCGAAGGCCCAAGTCGCCACAACGCGCGCAGGATCGCGAGTTCCGCATTCGTCGGGCGCCGCGGTCGCTCTGTGGCCATCCGCCGTCCTCCCGCTTGCCAATGATATACGAAGTCATTCGTAGATGTCAACGAAGGAATTCGTAGAGGACCGTGGTCGTAGCCCAGCGTGATCTCCTCGCGTGCGCGCGTTGACTTCCGTTTTTCGATTTTCGGCTTTCCCTTCGCTCCATCGGCCACATCCCCGGCCCTGAAACGGCGGTTTGGTGCGCGGAAGACTCCGCGGTTAAGCTCACTCGCATGAAGAACACGGCCTTCATCCAACAGGCCGAAGCCGCCCTGCGTCGCTCGGCCTTGGCGTACCCCGAAAGTTACGAGGAGTTCCCCTGGGGCCACCGCGCCATCAAGGTAGCCCGAAAGGTTTTCGTATTCATGAGCGCCGACGAGACGGGCCTTTCGATCGGCACCAAGCTGCCGCACTCAAATCGCGCCGCGCTGGCCAAGGCTTTCGCCGAGCCCACCGGCTACGGCCTCGGCAAGAGCGGTTGGGTCACCGCGCGCTTTGGCCCACGAGCGAAGCCGCCCTTGGAGCTCCTCAGGACCTGGATCGACGAAAGCTATCGCGCCGTCGCGCCCAAGGCGCTCAGCGCGCTGTTGCCTATGGCCGCTGCGGAACAGAAAACGGGAGAACCTGACGTGGCAACGAAGTCGAAGCGGAAACTCATGAGAGACGCCGCCGTCCAGGCCAAGACTGGCAAGAACTGGTCAGAATGGTTTTCCATTCTCGACCGGGCCGGCGCCAAGAAGAAGACCCACAAGGAGATCGTCGCCTGTCTGGCGCGCGAGCACGGCGTCGGCCCCTGGTGGCAGCAGATGATCACGGTGGGCTACGAGCAGCAGCGCGGTCTGCGGAAACCGCACCAGCGCCCCGACGGCTACTCCATCAGCCGCAGCAAGACCATCGCCGCGCCCGTCGCGCGCCTGTTCGCCGCCTGGCAGCAGCCGCGCACGCGCTCCCGCTGGTTGGGCGAATCCTCTCTGACGATCCGCACAGCCACCCGCGACAAATCCCTGCGCATCACCTGGCCCAACCCGCCGCAGCCCGACACCACGATCGAGGTGATGTTCTATCCCAAGGGTGAGGCCAAAGCCCAGGTCGTAGTCCAGCACAACAAGCTTCCCGACGCCAAGTCTGCCGAGCGTATGAAGAAGTTCTGGGCCGAAAAGTTCGAACGCCTTACCGCGCTCGTCACAGCTTGAACCTCAAGTGCCACGTGGCGGTTAGGCTTCCGATGGCTTTGTAAGCCCGAAAGCTATTTCCCGTCTCCGAGCACCATTACTGCACGCTGAATCCTGGACTCAAACCGCCTGCGCAATCACGCGCGTCAACCCGGCGGCTGCGATACAATCCTGTGACGACGCACGATGAAGCTCGCACTCGCCCAGACCAATCCACTCGTCGGCGACATCGCCGGTAACACGGAGAAGATCCTGGCGTTCATCGCGCGCGCCAAGGAAGCCCGGGCGGACTTGGTGATCTTCCCCGAGTTGTCCATCGTCGGCTATCCGCCGCGCGACCTGCTGCTCAAGGAAGGCTTCGTGAAGGCGAACACGAAGGCGCTCGAGCGCATCGTGGCGGCCGCGGATGCCATCGCGGTCGTGGTCGGGTTCGTGCAGCCCAACGAGTCGGGCGTCGGACGCGCACTCTTCAATGCCGCGGCCGTCTGCGCGAATCGCGCGATCGTAAACGTCCATCACAAATCGCTCCTGCCGACTTACGATGTCTTCGACGAGTCACGCTACTTCGAGCCGGACCCCACGGTGCGCATCACGCGTTTGCCGCTCGGCGGGCGCGAGGCGCGCCTCGGCGTCTCCATTTGTGAAGACCTGTGGAACGACGCGCAGTTTTCGGATCGGCGCATTTACGGGCGCGATCCGATTTCCGAGATCGCGCGGACCGGCGCCGACTTGCTGATCAACATCTCGGCCTCGCCCTACAGCCAGGGCAAGCAGAAGTTTCGCATCGATCTGTTCGGACGGCAGATCGCACAACAGCGTCTCGCGCTGGCATATGTCAATCAGATCGGCGGCAACGATCATCTCATTTTCGACGGCGCCAGTCTCTATTTCGCCCTCGACGGCCGCGCCGTCGCGCAAGCGAAAGCCTTCGCCGAAGATCTGCTCATCATCGACACCGAAGCCCCGCGAACGGCGCGTTTCGAGGAATATCCGAGCGAAGTCGGCGAGGTGTATGAGGCTCTGGTGCTCGGTACGCGCGACTATGTGCGCAAATGCAACTTCACTGACGTCGTGATGGGACTATCCGGCGGCATCGACTCGGCCGTCACGGCCGCCATCGCGGTCGCGGCTCTCGGTCCGCAGCACGTGCACGGCGTGGCGCTGCCCTCGCGCTACAGCAGTCCACACAGCCTGGCCGACGCGCGGCAGC
The DNA here is from genome assembly GCA_036505095.1 of Phycisphaerae bacterium. Taxonomy (GTDB): domain Bacteria; phylum Planctomycetota; class Phycisphaerae; order UBA1845; family UBA1845; genus DASXUA01. The sequence goes on along the minus strand of DASXUA010000069.1, from coordinate 4,300 downwards.
TCGTGACGAATCTCGGCGTCGAGCTGCGCGAGATTTCGATCGAGCCGCCGCACCGCGCCATGGAGCAGGTGCTGGCGCCGCTCTTCGCCGGCCGCCCGCCCGATGTCACCGAAGAAAACGTGCAGGCCCGCCTGCGCGGCAACATCCTCATGGCGCTCTCGAACAAGTTCTGCTGGCTGCTGCTGACGACCGGCAACAAGAGCGAACTCTCGATCGGCTACTGCACACTCTACGGCGATATGTGCGGCGGTCTGGCCGTCATCAGCGATGTGCCCAAGACATTGGTCTACCGCCTCGCGCGCTACGTCAACGAGCAGGCCGGTCGCGACCTGATCCCCGCGAGCAGTATTACCAAGGCGCCTTCGGCCGAATTAAAACCTAACCAGACCGACCAAGACACCGTCCCACCCTACGAGCTGCTCGACGCGATCCTGCACCGCTATGTGGAGCTGGAGCAGTCGGTCTCGCAGATTATCGCCGAGGGCTTCGACCCGGCCGTGGTGAAAGAGACCGTTCGCCGCGTAGACCAAAGTGAATACAAGCGTCAGCAGGCCGCGCTGGGCCTGAAGGTCACCAGCCGCGCCTTCGGCGTCGGCCGCCGCATGCCGATCGCCGCCCGCATCAACTACGACTAATCTCGCGCAAAGGCGCAAAGCCGCCAAAAACGACCAAACCTAACACTCCTTCGCGCCTTTGCGTCTTTGCGCGACACTTCCTGATTCCGAGCCCGTGTGGCGTGGTTATGCCATCTCCATGCCGAGCTTCTCGGCGATGCGGTCGAAATCGTCCAGCGAGTAGAACTCGATTACGATCCGGCCGCTTCCCTTCTTGCGCCCCTCGATGATCGAGATCTTCGTGCCCACCGCCTTTTCAAGCCGCTCCTCCAAATCCTTGATATTATGGGACTTGTCCTTGCGAATGTCCGGCTGCGGCGGCGGGGCGGCGTTGTCCGGTCGATTCGTCTTGACCAGGTCCTCCAGGGCTCGAACCGAAAGTTCGCGCGCGACGGCCACCTGCGCCAGCCGACTGCGCTCGCCGCTGCCCGGTATCCCCAATAAGCAGCGCGCGTGTCCCATCGAGATCCGCCCCCCGGCCACCATCTCCTTCACGTCTTCGGGCAGGCTCAGGAGGCGAATGTAGTTCGTCACCGTCGTACGATCCTCGCCGATCCGCCCGGCGACCACTTCGGCCGTCAGCCCGAACCGCTCGCAATACACCTGATACGCCTGGGCGCGTTCGATCGCATTGAGATCCTCGCGCTGCACGTTCTCGACGATCGCGATCTCCAGGAGCTGCGCGTCATCGGCATTGCGGACAATAACCGGCACCTCGCGCCAGCCGGCCAGCTTGGCCGCCCGCCAGCGTCGTTCGCCAGCGATGATCTCGAAGCCACCCATCTCGCAGTTCCGCACGCTGATGGGCTGCACCATGCCAGATTTCTGCAGCGAATCGGCCAGCCGCCGGACCTGCTCGTCGGTGATAGCCCCTCGCGGCTGGAAGGGATTGGGCCGCAAGGCCCCGATGGGCACCGAGCGCGTAAACAGCACGCCGTCGGTGCCCTGCTCGTTCGTCAGTGAGTCCGTCGTAGTTGGCCGTGGCGCCGTTGGACCCGGCGCCGCAGACGGCGCTGAAATGAGTGAATCCAAGCCTCGGCCCAAGCGGCGTTGAACTTTCTCCATGGAATCGGCCTCCTTGTCACAAGCGACTGAGCACTCGCCCGGCCAGCACCGGCCAGAACCGCGTGCCCCTCACCCTTAAAACGTGCGCGCTGTACTATCGTCGGCGCGCGCCGCATAGCGCGCTTAGTCAGAACCTCCCGGAAGTCGCAGATCCGCCGTGGCGGGGGCGAGGACCGCAGCCCCGGCGCCAAACCCCCATCTCTAGGGGGATAGGCCTGTTTCACGTGAAACAAGCTTGGTGGCAGCGCCCGATGTGGGGCTTCGCGAGCCATTTCTTGTTTCACGTGAAACACGATTGTGGCGCGCCCCACTCGACCAGCCAGTAAATTGTTAGGTATTTGATCGCATCTAGCTGCGCCGCAGGTGCAGCACCGTCCCGTCCACGCGCGAACCCGTCACCTGATCCGTCCAGGTCGGCCGTATGGAAACATTGAATCCCGCCACCCCGGCCTTCTTCGGAAAGGCGCGCGCGGGTCCGCGGTTCGGGTCGGCGATGAGGGCCAGGCCACCGGGCGCCAGGAGCCATTGCAGCACTTGCAGAATCGCAGTTTGCAGCGGGTACTCGTACAGCACGTCGGCCGCGAGAATGAGATCGAACTCGGGAGCGTCGGAACAATGATGCCAATCGAGCAGCAGCGTATCAGCCAGCGCGACGCCATTCGCCCGCGCGTTGGCTTCAGCGATTCGCAGCGCCCGCGCGTCGTAATCGCTGGCCGTCACGCGCCAGCCGCGTCGCGCGGCCGCGATCGAAACCAATCCCAGCCCGCAACCCAGCTCCAGAGCCGCCCGTCCTCCACCCGGCGGCAATTCCCAAAGCGCCTGCGCGAGCATGGCCGCCGCGGGCCAGAGCTGCGCCCAGTAGGGCGCGCGATCCTGCGTGACGAACTCGCGCGCGTAGTCCGGCGCGTCGAGCAAATCGGCCGCATCGCGCAGGCCGTGAATGATAAAAGTCTGATCGCCCGCGCGCACTTCCCAGCGCGCCGCCGCCAGGCACTCCAGATGCAAAGCTGCCTTAAGCTCCTCATCAAACGGGACTTCCGCCGGCATGGCCGCGGTGATACCACGCGAACCGAAGTGTGACCAGCCGTGCGTGGTAGGCCCGCTGCGCGTTTGCAATTCGCGCCGCGCGGCGGCAGACTGCTGCGCGCGATTCGCGCCGCCGCAGCGGCCGATGCCGGCACCCGGAGCCGCAACATGCAAACCGACCAAGCCGCCCCCGGCTTTGTAGACGACGTAACCGAGCACAAACCGTACATCGCGCCGGAAGCGCGTCTGCCCGAGCTGAGCTTCTCGGCCGTGGCCGTCGGCGCCATTCTCGGGATCATCTTTGGCGCATCCTCACTGTACCTCGTGCTGAAAGTCGGGATGACGGTTTCGGCTTCGATCCCCATCGCGGTGCTATCGATCACGCTTTTCCGCATCTTCTCACGGGTCTGGCCATTCAATCTGCTTTTCCGTCGGGACGCGACCATTCTCGAGAACAATATCGTGCAGACGACGGGATCGGCCGGTGAGTCCATCGCCTTCGGTGTAGGCGTCACCATGCCGGCCATCATGATCCTTGGCTACAACCTCGAACTGACGCGCGTCATGCTGGTGGCCATCCTCGGCGGGCTGCTCGGTATTCTGATGATGATCCCGCTGCGGCGCGCGTTCATCGTCAAGCAGCACGGCAAGCTGACCTATCCGGAAGGCACGGCCTGCGCTGACGTGCTGATCGTCGGCGAGCGGGGCGGCACATCGGCGAAAACGGTTCTCGCCGGCTTCGGCGTGGCCTTCATCTATCAGTTCCTCATGGACGCCTTCAAGCTCTGGCAGCGCGAGCCGCAATGGCTGTTATGGAAGGAGCGCAGCGACGGCACGGTGGCCGGCTTTCGCGGCGCAGCCGTGTCCGGAGAAATCGCGCCGGCGCTGTTGGGTGTGGGCTACATCATTGGTACACGCATCTCTTGCATCATGGTCGCCGGGGGCATCCTGGCTTCGTGGGTCATCATCCCGGCCATCATGCTGTTCGGCTCCGGTCTGCCGACCGCGATCTATCCGGCCGAGAAGCCGATCAGCCAGATGGGACTGGGCGAAATCTGGCATGACTACGTTCTGTACATCGGCGCGGGCGCGGTCGCCGCGGGCGGCATCATCAGCATGCTCCGCGCGCTGCCGCTGATTGTTTCATCATTGCGCTCGGGCATGCTGGACATGGGGGCGCGCCGCGGCAGTCAGACGACCGGCACCGCCGCACTGGCGATGCCGCGGACCGAGCGCGATTTGTCGATGAAGGTTGTGCTGTTCGGCAGCCTGGGACTGGTGCTGGCGATCTGGGCGGCGCCCATGCTGCACATGAACGCGCTCGGGGCCGTGCTGATCGTGCTGTTCGGATTCCTCTTCGTTACCGTCTCGTCGCGGCTCACCGGCGAGATTGGATCGTCGTCGAACCCGATCTCGGGCATGACGGTCGCGACGCTGCTGATGACGTGTTTGATTTTTCTGGCGCTGGGACGGACGAGCGCGGTCGACAAGCTTACGGCGCTGTCGATCGCCGGCGTGGTGTGCATCGCCGCCTCGAACGGCGGGACAACCTCCCAGGACCTTAAGACGGGATTCCTCGTGGGCGCGACACCGCG
>DASXUA010000068.1:0-23297 GCA_036505095.1 Phycisphaerae bacterium | reverse complement strand
CCGCTGTCTCGTAGGGCTTGCGCAGCATCACCGTCGTGTCGGGTTGCGACAGGTTTGCTCCCGTGATCACCACGCCGGCAAGCGGGAGACATGCGTCGTGCGAGGTCACGGAAACCTCCGAGATAGAAGGTGCGGGCGTGGGCTCCGCCGGCGCCGGTTTGAACACAAGGTAGTGCGGCGACGGAAGCAGGGTATAGGGCAGCGCGACGAAGGTACTGATCAGAGCCCCCGTCGCACCGTTATATTGGATGATCGTCTGGGTGTTGATACCAATCCGCCCCGCGACGAACAAGTTTCCGTTTGGACCCAAGGTCATACCGGCATACACCGTTTGCGCGCCGGCCTGCGTGAACGCCCCTAGGAAGCTGCCCGTGATACCCTCGAACTGATAGACACCATTGTAATAATAGGAAACCAGCAGGTTACCGTTGGCCCGGGCGAGGACGTCGACCGGGTACGGCATTCCAAACGGATCCGTGAAATGGCGCACCAAGCGTCCGGTGGCCCCGTGGTACTCGATAATGTGCCCGTCGCTACCGTCGCCGGTGTAGCTGCTCGTGACTACGACGTTACCGTTGGGCAGCGCTCGTATGGTGTAGGGGTACCGCAGGGATGGTGGGGGACCGCCAGTCGCGAAAACACCCAGCCACGGCGCGCTTGCCCCAGGCGTGTTCAAAACACTACCCGCGTCGTAGGCCAGAATGCTTTCGCTGTCGCCGGAGGCGACGAGCAGCCTGCCGTCGGGTCGGAAAAGCAAATGATTCGCGCTGTCCAGCCAACCCGTGTTTTGGCCGCCGCCCGTCGGCACGAGCGCCCGAATGAAGGCGCCTGTTTGCCCGTCGAATTCCAGTATCTGGTCTGACGTGTCCAGGAACTGCATGCGGTTGGCGACGAAGAGGTTCCCGTTCGGGCCGAATACCAGCCCCTGAGCTTCGTCGAGTCCTCCGCTGCCGGGTTGCACGAAGTTGCCGACAAAGGCGCCCGTCTCACCATCGAATTCCACGACCCGATTGCCGGCCGATACGTACAGGTCGCCCGCCGCCCCCAACTGCCCGCCCCCCGCCCACGCCCGCGCGCATACCAGCAGAAGCAATACGAGCGGCAGACCGGCAGCGGTCTCGCGCGTAACTGGACTTCGCGTCGCGCTTCGTTCCCCGACGTGTCTTCGACGTGTCGCCTTGAGCATAGCCGCCCTCCATGTGCCCGCCACCGCTGCGCCCGCACACATAACAGTATATCGGCAGGACGGCCCCCGCGCCTCGTGCGCGAATGGCGCGTGCGGCCCCCTCAGGAGCGCCCCGGCGCCAGTTTCCTCCGCTGCACAGTGTTGGCTCGAAGATCTCTCGGCGTCCGCAGTCCTTCTGCGTCCAGGCGCCGCCGCCGCAGGGTCGCGACTTGCTGCTCTGCATGCCGGCACGATAATCGTGCGCCAGCATGCACTTTCTCCGTGGAATCCTCGGTCTGTTGTCGCTGGTTGGCCTGGCTTGGCTGCTGTCCACCAATCGGCGGCGCTTTCCTATCAAGATCGTGCTCGGCGGAACCATTCTTCAATTCGCGCTGGCACTGCTGGTGCTCAAGACCGGATCGGGCCGCGCTGTCTTTGATGTCATCGGAGAATTGGTGACGTTGATCCTGCGCGGGGCCGATGCCGGCGCGAACTTCGTCTTCGGTCCGCTGGCGGGCAACCATCCGGCCGTGACCTGGAAGGCCATCGCCGGCATCAAGATCATGACCACCATCATCGTCTTCTCCACCCTCTCGGCCATCGGCTATCACTTCGGCATCCTGCAGCGTGTGGTGGCCGCGCTGGCGTTCGTGATGACGCGCCTGCTGGGCGTCAGCGGGGCCGAAAGCCTCTCCTGTGCCGCGAATGTCTTCCTGGGGCAGACGGAGGCCCCGCTGCTCGTCCGCCCCTACATCGCGGGTATGACCCGCTCCGAGTTGATGGCCGTGATGACGGGCGGCTTCGCCACGATCGCGATGGGTGTGATGGCCGTGTACGTCGATTGGCTGGGAGTGGGTCCGGATGGCCAGCCCGATCCGGTGCGCGCCATCGCCGCGGCCCGGCACCTGTTGACGGCCAGCCTGATGTCGGCGCCGGCCGCCTTCGTGATGGCCAAAGTCATGCTTCCCGAGACGCAGGCCGCCAGCACCGCGGGCCACGTGAAAGTCGAGCGCATGAGCGACGCGAAGAACGCGCTCGACGCCGCGACTTCCGGCGCCACGCAGGGCATGGTGCTGGCGATCAACGTGCTCGCCATGCTGATCGCGTTCATCGCGCTAATCACGCTGGTCGATCTGGCCTTGACCTGGCTGGGGCAGCGCGGCTTCATGGCGGTGTGGCTGGCGCGCTGCGGCACGGATCGGCTCGATCTGGATACGCTGCTGGGCTGGCTGTTCTCGCCGATCGCCTATCTGGTGGGCGTCGATGCGGGTGATCGGCGCGCGTTCGGCTCGCTGCTGGGGACCGCGATGGCCACGAACGAAATGGTTGCCTATGGCAAGCTGTCGGAACTAATCAAGTCGGCCGGCATGAGCGAGCGCTCCATCCGCATGGCGACCTATTCGCTGTGCGGCTTCGCCAACTTCAGCTCGATGGGCATCCAGATCGCCGGCATCGGCGGCATGGCCCCCAGCCGCCGGCCCGATCTGGTCAGCCTGGCGCCGCGCGCCATGCTCGGCGGCGCGATGGCCTCCTGGATGACCGGCTGCATCGCCGGCATGTTAACCTGACCACACGCGCGCCATCGATGTCTCTTGAATGCTGTACTTCTGTCATGGGCAACACTTCGGACAGGGGGCGAAGCCAGCATCCAGCGCGGCGTCGCGCAACTTGAAGCTGGTCAGCCGCTCGGGCTTGATGCGGCCGACTTCGGCGCAGCTCGGTCGATGAAAGTTCCCGTACTTGGGATCAGCCGGATAGTCGGATTCTGGCGCGGGTGCCGGGGCGCTCCAAAGCCCAACGCCGTCATGGCGCGCCGCGGACTGGGCAGCCAATAATTGTTCGGCAAAACGGCGGAAGTCAGGCGTCAGCCGGACGTAGGCCCATCCTTCGCGAACGAGTCGCTCGTTAATCATCTGACCGTCAATGAACGCGTACGCCACCAGGCGGTTCTTCTCATCGCCCTCCAAACGGTCCCGGTGATCGTAACGCAGGCGCAGCTCCTTTCCTTCAACGAGCTCGGCGTTGCGCCGGCGGGCGTCTTCGAACAACGGCTCGCTTCCGTACGGAGCACGAATGGCGGCGTAGGTCAGGCGATCGCCATGCTTGATCTCGACGGTGTGGCCGCTGAGGACCCGCTTGACTTTGACGTTGTTCATCCGCGCGACTGCCGGGGCGCTGTCGGTCTTGAGCAGCGTGCGCGCCAGCCAAGCACCTGACCCGACGAAGAGCAGGATGACCACTGCGAGGCGTACGTGCAGGCCACGCCGGCTTTCGGTGGCCGTCAGGATTGACATCTTGAACACTCCACGATCCGCAGCTACGTGCGCCGCTTACGGCGTCTTGTCCAGCGTCTTCCAGATCTCGTCGATGATGGGATTGTCAGCCACGTCGAAGGGATTGCTCAGATTGTTCTGGGTCAGGATGCCCGGGTCGCGGACCCAATGCGCGTGACCATCGGTGTAGACCACGTCAACGCCGGTCTTATGCGCGCTGCGCACCAGGCTGGGAAGGTGCAGAACGTCGGCGGCAAAGGCAATGGTGCCACGGATTTCGGAAAGGCTGTGACCCGATAGACCGTGACGCCGGCCATATCCGGCGCGCGTGTGCAACACCGGTTCGACCGGCCAGGGGTTCAGGTCCGTTGACAGCATGTGGTGCCGATCCTGTTGAAACGGGCAGTAGAGCTGGCGAATGTAGTGCATGACGCCGCCGGGGCGTGCCAAGGGCCCGAAACACTGATCGAAGTCCTGACCGTCCCAAATGATGTAATTGTATTGCCAAGTCCCCTCGTCGGGCAGATTGTTGAGGTACGGCAGCCGACCCTGGTCGCCGACATACATGGCATTGGCCAGGAAAAGCGCGTGCAGGTTGCTCAGGCACTGGGTCTTCTTGGCTGACTCGCGCGCTTTGCGCAACGATGGCACGAGAATCGAGATGAGCAGACTGATAAGCGAGATCACGACCAGCACCTCGATCAGCGTGAAGCCGGCCGGCCGGCGAACAGACACCGGGCCCACAAAGCCTGACTTGGCGGCGGGGAGCGGGCCGCGAGCATGCGGGTTGTTAATGCGATAACGCATCGTGTTGCTCCATTCTCCCGAGCGCGGTCGCCAGTGGACTGCGCGTAGGGTGCGAAATCTTCATGGCCGCCAGTTGCCATAATGCCGGAGCGTGGCGCCGCGTGGCGCTGCGCAGCGCGTGCACGGCGCCGACGCGAAACAGGGCCGAGGCCGTATAGAACGCCAGGCTGCGCTGATCGATGCGCTGATTCAGATGTTCATAGCGCTCCAGCCACCCGCTTCCGATCGCAGGCAAACTCTCCAGACGGGCGCCGGCGGCGAGTTGGTCGAATAGCGCGTGTGCCACCAGATTTCCGAGATCCACGCCGGGGTCGCCCTGCGCCAGCGTGTCGAAGTCCACAAGGGTGGTAGCGCGCGCCGAAATCAGCACCTGCCTGGCGTAAAAGTCGCGATGAATCGTGCACGGCCGTGCGGGTGGCAACTGCGCGGCGCGCTGCAGCAGCGCGTTCAGCAGCCCGTGGGTGTGCTCGGCGGAGCGTGGATCGGCCAGAGTCAGCGCCGCGTGCCAGCGCCGCAATACAGCGCAGTCGTCCGCGACCGTGAACGGCGTCAGCCCATCGAGCGCGGTGCGGTGCAGCGCGGATAATGCATCCACGGCTGCCAAAAAACGTCCCGCCGTGGCTCCGGCGCGCCGGAAGCTGCCCCGGACCCATTCGAAGAGCGCCATATGGAGGTCCGGCAGGAAACCCAGCGGACGCGGAGCGCAGATGCGCCACCCGAGTTGCGGTTGCAAACGTTCATTGAGCTGCTCGTGCAGACGCATCAGTCGCGCGCCGCGGCCGTTGCGATACGTCTTGCCAAACACGCGACGTGGCTCGCCGCGCCCCTGGGCATGGCAATAGGCGATTGCCGCCCGACGACCAGCGCGATAGCTGAGTGGCTCACAGGCAACCCCCGCGCGGCTGTGATCGGATCCGCTTTGATCGGAGGGCGCCCCCAGCCAAGCCGTCAATCGCGGGCTCATCTGCCCGGGATCGAGGCAGCGCGCCAAATGCGGCATGTGCGGGTCGCAATCCGCCGAATGGATCAACAGATTCAGTGCGGGAACCTGGACGCACACGCCGCGCAGCGCGGTAGGCGTCAGAGTTGGGCAAGTCGATTCGGCGCTGGCCGCGACGGTGGGCGCCGGCTGGATTCCGTGCAGCGTGTAACGCCGGCCACCGGCCAGCTTGAAAGACCATTCGAAGGAGAAACCATCCGCGCGGATCGGCCAGCAACGTTCGACGCGCGCGTCGCACGGCGGCTCGCCGGACGGCCAATCGATCGGCACCGCGTTTCGCAGCACGGGTTCAACCGCCGGCGGGTCGAGCAACATCCGCAGGGGCATGGCGGTCATGGCACCAACACCTTCCCGGCCGGCGCCGCAAATTCCGTCTCAGCCTGATTCACACAATGCTCAGCCAGCGCCGGCCAGCCGCAGCGCAAGTGGCGGAGCATGCCGCGGGCGAGTTCCAGCAGCGACAGCACCGAGTAGCAGCGGAAGGCGTTGGAATTCGCGGCGCGATCCGCACCGCGCGACCACTGCTCCAGGAATTCGGCGCGCCAGGCTTCCGCGGTCTGATGATCGACCGCATGCTCCGGGCGATAGGCCAGCATGCGAAGCTGAGTCGCGTAGTTGGCTACGTCGATCCAGGGATCGCCACAGCGCAAGCGCTCCAGGTCCAGGATCGTGAGCCGGTCAGGTTCCATGCGAATCTGGTTCCAATGAAAATCGTTGTGCAGGGTGACGGGCGCGGCCGGCGCGAGCGTCCTGAGCCGCCGATGCAGAGCACGCCCCAGGTGCCGCAGCCGCGCGGATAGCGCCGGGCAAGCCGCCGACAAATCATGGAGCGCGCCGGCGGCGCGCCGGCGGCAATCATCCGGCGTGAGCAGGTCAAGGGCGGGAATGACGGTGCGATGGAAGCTACGCAGCGCCCGAACGACGCGCCCGATCACTTGTGAAGCGTCGGAGCCGGCGAGCGCTTCAAGAAGCGTGTGGCCGCGTAGCCACTCGGTAGCCAGCAATCCGCGATCGAGATCCACCCCCACCACGCCCGGCACGCGAAAAGCTGGCGCGCCGGTTTCTGCCAGGCGCAGGTGGCGGATCAGCAGCTCGGCGCAGGCCGTTCGTCCGGCCGCGCGCACGGCAATGCTGCGTTTGTTCAACGGCGTTCGTTCAGCGCTCGAACTTAGAATCGTCCGCGGAGCTTCCGCTAGTCCATCCATAACGTGGCCGGTAGCCCGCAAGCGGACGAGCCACTTCTGCTCGGGGACATAGCGCAGCAGTACACGGCGGAGCGAATCGGGCTGAAGCTGGAGGTTTTCGCCCGAGCGAATCAACCATTCCTGCCAAGTAGAAACAGCCGCAGCGCGGCCCGCGAACTTTCGCAAGCCTCGTAGGCGGCGATCGTCGGGAAAGGCATAGGCTTCCACCGGGCTGCCGCCCAGCTTGAGGAGCGTGCCGCGGCGCGAAAGCGGTGCGCGCAGCGGCGCGTGAATGTAGACCACCTGGCCCTCGGGCCATACCCGATTCGGCGGAGTGGCCGGATCGCTGAGCAGCGCGTAGGCCACGCGCACGTAACGGTGCGGATGGTAGAGCGCTTCGATCATCCGGCAGCAGGTCCATGATTCGCGCGTCGCCGGTTCGAGCAGGCCGAGTTGCGCACGGCAGGCCGCGAGCACCTCGTCGGGCGTCAGATGCGCCAGCACCGGATCGAGCACCGGGTCGCTGGGCAGGTCGATCGCGCTGGTCAGCATGCCAGTTGCTCCGCAACGCCGGCCGGGGCTCGTTCGAAGTGCCCGGCCGCAAACATCTCAGCGTAAAGTTGATTTGCGGCCAGGAGTTTGGTGTGCTGACCGCATTCGGCAAGCTTTCCGCCGGAAAGCACCACGATGCGATCGAAGCGCTCCATCGCGTGCAAGCGGTGACAAATCACCAGGGTGGTGGCGCGATTCTCGGGAGACATCCAGGCTTCTTCGACTAACTGTCGCGTGAGTGCGTCCAGCCCGGTCGCGGGTTCGTCCAGCAGGAGAATCCCCGGCGCGCGCAGCAGCGCGCGCGCCAAAGCCAGGCGCTGCCGCTGCCCCCCAGATAACGTCAGACCGCTCTGCCCCAGCACCGTGTCATAGCCGTTCGGCAGGGCGCGGATGAACTCATCGGCCTGAACGCGCCGCGCGACCGCGCGGACTAACTCCGCCTCGGCGTCGCTGCGTCCCAAGGCGATATTCTCGGCGACGGTCATGCCGAACAGGATGGTGTCCTGATGGACCCAGCCGATCTGCCGGCGCAGCGATTCAACGGTTACGTCGCGCACGTCCGTTCCATCGATGCGCACGCAGCCGGTCTGCGGATCGTAAAAGCGCAGCAGGAGCTTGATCAGGGTGCTTTTGCCGGCGCCCGTCGGTCCCACGACGGCGATGCGCTCACCTGGCGCGACCCGCAGAGAAACATCCGACAGCGCAGGGATGCCGGGCTCGTAGCCGAAGCCCACGCTGTCGAATTCGATCATGCCGCGCACGTCGTTAAGCGTGCGGGCGTCGGACCGATCCCGCACTTGCGCCGGAATGGCGAAGATTTCGGCCACACGCTGGCCGCAGGCTGTGGCTTTGGCAACCTGGCCCGAAAGCTTGCTCAAGCTGCGCAGCGGCTTGTTGAGGCCGCGCAAATAAGAGATGAACACCAGCAGGTCGCCGGCGGTCATACTCCCCGTCAGCACCGCGCGCACCCCCACGTACAGAATCGCGCAAAGCCCGACGGCCGACGCCAGGGACAGCGTGCGATACAGCTTGGACTCCAATTTGGTTGTGCGGACACCCGCGCGCACCGTGCTGCGGTTCTGGCGGCTGAAGCGCTGCTGCTCGATCGGCTCGCGATTGAAGGCCTGCACGATCGGCATGGCCCCGAGCACGTCGTGCGCGATGGTGGCCACGATGCTCTCCTTCTCGCGCATTTCGTCCGTGGCCCGGCGGATTTGGCGGGAGATGCGCCAGCTCGTCCAGAGCATCAGCGGGACCGTGGCCATGCCCAGCAGCGTCAGCGTCGGATTGAGGTAAAACATGACCGCCATCATGGCGGCGATCAGCAGCACACTCTGTCCCAGCGTGGTGAGCGCGTCCACGAGCATCTGACGCAGCATCTGAATGTCGCCCGTCAGCCGCATGAGCAGGTCGCCGGTGCGGCGGCGTTCGAAGACGGCGGGCGACAGGGTCTGCAGGTGGCCGAAGAGTTCGTGGCGGATGCGGCCGATGATGTGCTGCCCGGTCTGCGCGAGCAGCACGTCGCGCACATACGACAGGAACGCATCCAGAACGGCAATCAACAGGATCGCGCCGCAGGCCCATGCCAGCACGGTCGACGGCGACATGCCGGGTGGGATGAGCTGCCCGAGCCAGGAATTGCTGCGCGGATGTTTGTGCGGCAATACATAATCGAAGATGACCTTGATAGGCCACGGTCCGGCAAGCTGCGTGATAACCGTGCCCAGCGAGGCACCCAGCGCGCCGAGCAGTGCAAAACGGTGCTGCCGCACGTAACGGCCGAAACGCGACCAGACCGCCCACGTTTGACGCAAGTTCACCGGGCCGCGGCGCGTTTTGAGGGTCCAGTTCAGCATGTCGAAACCCCGGTCGCGGCCGGCTCGCCGTGCGCGTCGTGAGTCTTGAGTGCTGAATTCTGAGTGGCTGTCCATGCCGTGTAGGCAGCCGGTTGCGCGGCTTCCAGCAGCCAGTCGTGCAGCCGGCGCACGTTGTCGCGGATATCGAAGCGCTGTTCGGCGCGGCGACGGCCACCCGCGGCGAGTACCGCGGCCAGCGCGGAGTTCGATAGGATCTCGCGCAGCGCGTCAGCGAGCGCCGCATCATTTCCCGGTGCCACCAGCAGCCCGCTCACGCGGTCTTCAATAATCTCCGGCACGCCGCTCAGCCGCGTGCTGACTGACGGACAACCGCAGGCCAGCGATTCCAGCAGGACGGTGGGCAGCGCGTCGATATTGCCGTCATGGGCCGGCACACATGGCAGCACGAAGCACGTACCCTGCTGCAGCATCGCACGCACACGGGACTGCTTAAGCGGCCCGACCAGCTCGACCTGAGACGCCAGACCCAGGCGCGCGATTTCGGCCTTCAAAGGCCCGCTCTCGGGACCCTCACCGGCGATGCGGCAGCGCACGTTCAACCCAGCGCTCCGCAACCGGGCGATCGCCCGGACCAGATGCACGAAGCCTTTCTTTTCGATCAGGCGGCCCACACTGAAGATGGAGTTCTCGTCGCGCACCGCGCCGTTGGGATGGAATTGATCCAGGTCGACGCCGTTGTAGTTGACGCGCACCTTCGACGGATCCACGCCCGCAATCTGCTCAACGAGATAGCGCCGATTGAATTCGCTCACGGTATTCGTGAAGCGCGACGCATTGATTTTGCGAGCCAGCAGCCGCCGATCGACGTTATCCCGGAAGATGTCAAAGGCGTGCAGCGTAAGGCTGTAGGAAAGCCCACCCATCAAATGGGCCAGCAGCGCCACCGTGGCCTCGTGGGTCCCGAAATGCACGTGCAGGTGATCGATGCGGCGCTTACGCGCCCAGCGCAGCACCAGCATGGCCTGCAGCAGATCGGCCCAGCGCGCGCCACTGTGGCACAGCACGCATCTCACCGCCCGCATGAGCGCACCTGGGGATGCCCGCCGTTCGCAACGTGAGCGCAGCTTGCGCACCAGTCCCCCAAGCGTCTCCGGCACGTACTCGGCACGGGCTTTCACGCGGCACACCGCTTCGTGGAACTCACCGTCGTCCGGCTTGCGCAGGGCGAGGATGTGCACATCGAGTCCCTGCCGCTCCAGCTCGAGAATCTCATTGACGACGAACGTCTGACTGAAGCGCGGATACATGCGCAGCAGATAGCCGACGCGCGGCGCGGGCAGTCCGGTGGCAGGCTGGCGATCTCGCCCACTGGATTGCTGTCGGCCGGAAACCGTCATATCGCGAGCCTCGTGACGCGGCTGGCCGCGATTTCGGGCGGTCCCGCCGTCTCCGCTTCGTTACGTTGCGCTACTGCGGCACGAATGATCTGTTCGGTCTTCTGCCCGGCATGTGCCCAGGTGTAACGACGGCGCACGACGTTGAAGGCGTTGGCGGCCAACCGGCTCCGCAGCTCGGGTGACTGACGCAATCTTTGGAGTTTCGCGAGCAGGTCCAGCGCGTCGTCCGGACGACACAGCAGTCCGCTAACGCCATCTTCAATGACTTGCCGGATTTGACCCAGGCGCGATGCGATCACACATACGCCGGCCGCCATGTATTCGAACAGCTTGATGGGCGAAAAGTAGAAGCCGTCGATGCTGCGGAACGGGGCCACCGCTACGTCCATCGCCCGCAGCAGCGCCGGCACGCCCGGATGCTCGACGTTTCCGGTGAAGATCACCGCTCCTTCGATACCCAGACTCCGCGCTGTGCTGCGGAGTTCGTGTTCCATCGGGCCGGTTCCCACGATCAACAAGCGGGCCGCCGGGTCTTCCTGGGTGAGTTTCGCGAAGGCTGTGATCAGGATGTCGACTCCGTGCCAGACCTTCAGGCTGCCGACGAAGCCAACCACGAACTCATCCCGCAATCCGAGCGCAGCTCGGCAAGCCCGATGCGGCGGGGTTTCGGCGAACGCCTCGAGATCCACGCCATTCGGAATCACCTGCACGCGCTGCGGGCGCACGCCGCGCGCTACGAGTCTTTCGGCCAGCGCCTCGGACATGGCCGCCAGCGCGTCGGCGCGCTGCAGCAGGCGCGTTTCGATACTTTCGCCCAATTCGGCCAACTGCAGCCTGCGGAACGCGCGCGCCTCCTCCGTCAGAATCGCATTCACTTCGAGCACCAGCGGCACGTCCAGGGCGTCCGCCAAGTCGCCGCCGACAGTGCTGAAGAGCGCCAGTCGTTCAAGGACAGCGTCGACATGCTGGTCGCGCAGGGCTTCGAGCGCTCGATCGCGTACCCAGGCCGAGTACATCAACGGCCGAAGCTCCTGAGCGAACGTGCTCTCGAAGCCATGTTCGGCGAGGTATTGAGCCAGCAACCGAGTGCTTTCGTCGCCCGGCGGACAACCGGGCGGCAGCAAGCACCGTGCGGGATGATCGTCGCCAGGTCCCTCGCGCGGGCTCAGCAGCAGCACCTCGTGCCCCAGATTCGCCAGCGCGCGCGTGATAGCCCGCAGGTGAACCGACGAACCCTTCGTACCGGAGGGTGCGATGCCGAAATCGTTACATACATACAGCAGTCGCATGCTGCCCCTCCGCGCCGGTATCCGCGGGCGACCCATCCCAAAACTCCGCGAAGCGTTCGGCGATGCGCTCCAGGCCGCGCAGGTCGAGGCGCGAGTTGGTCAATGACGGACCGCGCTCCAGCAGCTCCACGACGCGCTGCGCCAACGCACCCGGCGTCAGCTCGGCCTGAGGCAACGTGCGCACCACGCCCAATTGTTCCCACAGTCGGGCGCGGATGGTCTGCTCGAGCCGCGGTTTGGTCCTGGGAATCACGAGCGCCGGCTTGCCGGCGGCCGCCAATTCGCACAGGGTGTTGTAGCCGCCCATCGAAACGATGAAGTCCGCCTGGCGGATGCGGCAGGTCATGCAGGGTTCGAAATCCCGCCAGGTCACTCCGGGCATGCGCGCCGCCAGCGCGCCGAGTCGCGCGGCCGCCACGGGCGGCAGGTCCGGACCTCCGATTACCGTCGAGTGTGCGCCCAGCCGCGCCACTTGCGCAGCCGCCTCCGCCAGATAGGCTTCGAGCACCCGTTCACCATCCGTGCCGCCGCCGACCGTCACCAGCACCTCGGGCGCGCCGCCGAGCTGCGCCGGGGCGTGCGCGCATGTTCCGCGCGAAACGTAGCCCATGAAGCGCAGCTTGTCCTGAATGCCGCGCGACAGCCGGTATTGCTCCGCCACGTCGAAGACTTCGCGCATCCCATAGACCCAGACTTCGTCGAAACAATCTTCGAGCATCTGCGGCACGCGGTCATGGGCCCACTGGGCGATAGTCGCCTGGGGGTCGTCTTCGATGTCGCGCATTCCAAAGACCACGCGAACATCCGGGCGATGCCGCCGCAGCCAGCGGAGCGTCGGCACGAGTTCACAGCATACCCCCAAGGGGGCTTTGTCGATCAGCAGCACGCCGGGATCGAAGTGCTCGGCGGCATCGCGCAGCAACGACTCACGGCAGCGCATCAGCCGCTCGAGCGGTAAGGCCAGGAATTTCGAGCGGTAGGTGCCGTTGTCCTCCTTCGTCAGCGCGGGCAGCTTGATGCAATCCACATGGGCGCTGGCACTGAAGCACGACACATAGGGCGTCCCGGTGGCCAGCAGAAAGGAGGCATCTGGATGAAGCGCTCCGATACGGTCACAGATATTGAGGGTACGGCGGAGATGGCCGATGCCCACGCTGTCATGGCAGTAGGCGAAGACGCGCTGGTTCGTCCGGATCCCGTGCATGGGAGAGTCTCTAATCGATCTCACGCAGGCACCCTCCGCTCGGCTTGCGTGTTCGCTGCCTTGATGCTCACAGAACTGAGGGCGAAACCGCTCCGTAAAGACCTCGTTAAGAGTATGTTGCCGGCGAATGTGAGCGAAGGACTATTAGAGGGGATTTATTTTGGCCTTGCAGCTGTCTGGCGGTAAACTCTGGCATGTTGCGGGGAACACATGTCCCGCGTCGTGAAATGACGAAACACGTCCAGTCCGCTTGGGGGCCACCGCTCGCCGTGTGGCTGCCGCTTGTGCTCGGGATGCCGACTTCAGCATGGGCACAGAGCGGGGCGCCGGCCGTGTTTACGGATGGTGTGGGCGATGCCGCGGCGCGGCGCACCGATCCCGGCGCCGATGGGCTGTTTGACCCGGTCCTGCATCCGCCGATCGACCTGCACGAAGTGCATCTCGGGACCTGGGCACCGCTGGCGCCTCAAGACGATCTGTTCGCGGGTAGCTTCAGCGCCAGCGGCGAGTTCGTCAGGCTGGATGTCGTGCTTGAGGGGGTTGTGAATCCGCCGGGCATAATTGACTACGACGAATTTGATCCGTTCTATTTCGGCAATCGCCCCGTATTCGGGTTCGTGGAAGTCGATATGGATGGCAACGTGCAGACCGGCGGTGAACTGAACCAGCCGTGCTATCGTTACCTTGCGAACGTGGCGCGCTTTGGCGGCAAGCCCGCGCGGCTGGATTTTCAGGATCGGGTGGCGCTGGACGCCTCCGCCTGCACCGATGGGTTCGGCGTGCCGCCCTTCGTGAAGCGCCACGGCGAGGAGTTCCATCTGGCGCTGCTGGATGAAGAAGTGGAAGACGATAGCATCGAACACGTGACCGGTAATAGCAATCATATCTTCGAGGCGGGTGAAACCTGGAATCTGGAGGGCCGGTTTTTTCACCGTGCGCACGGATATGCGCCTTTCAGTGAGGCCTTCGGCGGCGGCGGCGCGGGCGAGTATATGCCGGATTGCACGATGCAATTCCGACATGACCCGGCCCAGAACGTGACCTGGGTTTCGCTCGTGTTCCCGCTCACGAACGTAGGCGCCGGACTCAGCACCGCTTGCCCGCCGGAACCCATGGACCACGATTCCTCGAATCAGGCCTCGGTCCTGGAAGCGCTCACGGATCTCCACGATAGCGCGGACTTCCTGGCGATGCACAATATTCATCTTCCCCAGCAGGCAATCATCGATGGTTGGGCTCTCCAAGATCCGACCGCCTATCTCGATCCCACGCAATGGAAGATCACGGTTCTACTGGGTAACAGCTATTCGCAGCCGGACCCGTCCGGCTACTATCTGGTCTGGACCGACATCTATCCGAATCCGTTACGGGGCGACGTCGATGGGGATAATCTGAGCGATGCCTTGGATCGGCAACAGATCCAGGACTACATCGCGCTGCATGACGCGGAAGACGGCCAGGTGGATGGCGCCGCCGTCGTCCCTGATTTCGGCCCGAATTTCAGCATCTTCGACATCGACCAGAACGGGATTATCGACGCCACCGACGTCCTGCTGGTGAGCACGCCAGGCGACCTCGACAATGATGGCGACGTGGATTTGCGCGACTACAGTAACCTTCTCGATTGTTTTTCAGGCAGCAATGTATCTTATGCCGACGCGAACTGTACTCTTGCGGACTTGAACCTGGACGGCGATGCTGATGTGCAGGATGCTGGTCTTTTGATTGGCAGCCTCAGCGGTCCCGCAGGCTGATCGGGAGCACACGCCGCCTATGGCAGCAGCGCAAGACAATCCGCGCGCGTTTGAAGTTCGGACTGCCGCGGTCCAAAGCCATGCGCCGCGCGCCCGTCAAGCGTTTACGTTGATCGAGACACTCGTAGTGACCACCATCATCGCGGTCCTGATTGCGATCCTCATGCCGGCCCTCAATTCGGCGCGCGGGCAGATGCGTGCCCTGAAGTGCCTGTCAAATCTCCGCTCGCTGGCGTTCAAGTTTCAGCTCTTTGCTGACGGCCAGAACGCCGAAGGCCGCGGCGATAGTGAACTGTTGGGCGGCGGACGCTTTTACGCCAATGATTTTCAGGAAAGTGTCTATCACATCCAGGAGTTCTGGGACCAGCCGGGTTTGGCCAGCGCGCCGATCTCGGCCCGGAATGAATTGATGATGTGCCCGGCCGGTGCTGCGCAGCTCAAGAAGCAGAGTGGCTACCCGTGTAGCGTCCAGGCCATCTCTCCGGCGAAAGATGTGTCGACGGCGATGAACATGCGACTGTTCCGGATCGCCATCGATACGCCCAATGGTCCCGGGCTTTCGCCCGCGTTTGCCACTCACATTCGCGCCGATATCCTTGGACATCCGTATGTGCCCATGTTGCTGGATGTCGACGGCCAGCAGGCCAGTGTCCAGGGCGTGCCACCGTTCTATACCGCCCCGCCCCTGTCTGGCAGTGCTGATGCTTACTCCAGCGGAGCATACTGGATGCCCGGCATGCGCCATCGCGGCATGACTCACGTCGCCTTCGTGGGTGGGCACGTTTTAGGTAGTCGGCGGCCCGAGCATGAATCCTGGGATTGGTCCTATCAGGCGGAAGTCGGTAACTGATCCCGCGCACCAGTCGTATGAGTTTGCGAAGACGCCTCATTTACCTGCTGGCATCCTTCGCCGGGTTCGCGCTGCTGGCGGCCTTCGGCACGATTTACGGCATCCAGATGCGCGTGGACAGCATCATCGGCAGCTTTCAGCGCTCGGTGGACCAGGCGCATCAGGTCGATCAATTGCGCATCGACGCGCGCGAGCAGTTCGTCAAGATACGCGAACTCACGGCCAGCCCTCCCGGGACGGTTGCGGACGAACATTCCAACGCGCTGCGACTCGCTCTCCAGGAGCAGCGCGCTGCGCTCCAGCGCTTGTCCGAGAGAATCCAGGACATGATCAAATACGCGCCGCTGCGCGACGGGAGTGGTACCTGGAACCAGGTGCAGGCGTCAGCGGCCGAGCTGCATGCCACCCTGGGGCGCTGCCTCGACGCGCTCGAGGCGGGGCGCCATGACGAAGCCGTCGATTTGCTGGCGGCCTACGTCGAGCCGGACCTGTGGCCTCAGTTGGACAAGCGCTTGCGGCAGGTCCGGCGCGCTCTGGACGAGACGCGCAACCGGACCGTCGAGGAGCTGTCGACGACGGGTGCCCTGGTCCTGGCCCTGGCGCTGGTGATCAGCGCGGCCGGTGCCGGGCTGACGGTGATCGGCGCGGCCCTGATCCGGCGTTGGCTCATCCTTCCGATCGACCGGCTGCGGGTCGCGGCCCGGGAGTTCGGCGAGGGACATCTGGATTATCGCACCGGGATCGCGTCGCCGGATGAACTCGGACAACTCGCCGGCGCGCTGAATCAGATGGCCGCCTCGCTGGAAGATGCCCAGAGCCGGCTGCAGCGGGCCGAGGCCATGCAGGCCACGGTCACGCTGGCCCAGGGGGTCGCGCATGATTTCAACAATCTGTTAACCAGCGCCACCGGGACCCTGGCCTTGCTGGAAGCCGATCTGCGCGAGGCCAAGCAGGTGGAGCGCTTGCGCCGCGCGCAACGCGCCTGCTGGCAAGCGGCCAGCCTCTCGCGCGAACTGCTCGATTTCGCCCGTGGCGACCGGGGACATCCCCAGCTCCTGTGCTTGCGGGAAACCGTCGACCTGATTCTGAACTCGCTGGAGGAGAACTTCTTCGAGGGGGTCCGGCTTCATTGCGATTTGGAACCGACGGTGCTGGTGAATGTCGACTGCGACCAGCTTACACACATCGTTTTGAACCTGGTTCAGAATGCGCGCGAGGCCATGCCCACCGGAGGTGAGTTGCGGATCAAGGTCGCCGCGCAAGGGGTCCCCAGTCGCGCTCCATCGCGACTGGAGTCCCCGCTCGCCACGCCGCCGGAACGCGCCGCCCATTCCGGTCGGACGCCGCGCTACGGAGTGCTCTCCGTCAGCGACACCGGCTGCGGTATGACCCGCCAGGTCGAGCGGCGGATTTTTGAGCCGTTCTTTACCACCAAGTCGCGCGGCGCGCGGCGCGGGCGCGGCATGGGTCTGGCGATTGTTTACGCGGCCGTCAAGAACGCCGACGGCTTCATCGAGGTCGACAGCCGCGTCGGAGTCGGGACCACCTTTCGCGTCTATCTGCCGCTCGGCGAAGGAGCGCTGCCGAGCGCTGAACCGGCCGCATTCAGCATCGCGCCGCTACGCGCGACCGGGGCGGTGCTGGTCGTGGATGACGACCCGCTGATCCGGCAGATGTGTGTGGATGCGTTCGAGAAATGGGGCTGCACGGTTCTGACGGCGGCAGGAGCACGGGAAGCTCAGCAACGCTTTGGTCAGTCGCCCGGCGGGCATATCGAGCTGGCGCTGATCGATGTGAACCTTCCCGACGGCAGCGGCATTGATCTAGCGGAGCGCCTGGTCGGCCTACAACCGGAGCTGCTTCTGGTGTTCACCACCGGCGCGGACGGGCTGGCGATTCCGCCCGCGCTGCACGCACGCGTGCGGGCGCGCCTGATCAAGCCGTTTACGCTGGAAAGCTTGGCGCGCGCGGTTTCGCCTTATGCGCCCTCCTCTGGGCTGGTTTCCGAGAATATGTAACCGACCCCGCGGACATTGTGGATCACGCGCGGCAGCCGCGCGCCTTCCAGCTTGTTGCGCAAGTAATTCACATAGACGTTCAGGACATTGCTCGCGGGGTCTTCGGCGCGCCAGACCTCGTCGAGGATTTTTTCGCGCGACAGCGTCTGGCGCGGGTGACGCAGAAAATAGGCCAGCAGGTCCGTTTCGCGCGCCGAAAGTGTTACGTCGATCTCCTGGCGGCGCGCGCGGCGCGTCAGCAGATCAAGCTCAATGTCGCCAAAGCGCAGCACGTGGTCGGGCGCGGCCTGCGCGCGGCGGTGGATGGCGCGCAACCGCGCCGCCAACTCCTCGACGGCGAACGGTTTGCAAAGGTAATCGTCGGCGCCGTGACGGAAGCCGTCGACCCGTGCGTCGACGGTGTCGCGGGCCGTCAGCATCAGGATCGGCACCCGATTCCCCGCGCGGCGCATCTGTTCGGCGAGCTCCAGCCCGCTTCCGTCCGGCAGCGACAAGTCCAGCACCAGGGCGTCGTAGGGCTGTTGCTCCATCAATCGGCGCGCTTCGCTCAACGTGCGTGCGGCGCGCAATGCGAAAGCGCTCGGATCCAGGCCGTCGCGCAGCATATCGGCAATGAGCGCGTCATCTTCGATGAGCAGCACGCGAATCGGCACTCCAATTTGTAGATCATCGCTCAGGGCTGTACTCCCGGCTAAGCGGGTGCATTGTAGCGGCGCCGCCCTCGTGCGGAACCGCGCGCAGAATCGCTACGGCCGCCGCTGAGTGCCGAAAATAAGTCTTCTCTAATTGTCGCCCAGCGCGGCGGACGCGTGCAGTATGCTGCTGTGCGGGCGACATCGGCACACGGGGAAATGGGGCGCGATCATGTGTGAATTACGTTTGATGAACAGGGCGGCCGCTTTGGCACTGGTTCTGAGCGTACCGGCGGGCAGCGCCGCCGGGCAGATTCCCAACCATCCGGTGATCACCGAGGTCTTTACGGACCCCGTGGGCAACGACGGGCCGGTGGCGCGCGATCCCGCCAATGCGCATCAAGAGTACATCGAGATCTACCTGCCGACCGCCGCGCAGCTCGCCGCAGGGCTCAACAAAGATGCGCTGCGGCTGACTTTCTATGAGGTCGAGGGCGATACCAGTAGCTCCGGCCCGGGGCTGGTGAACTATCGCATCGATCTGCCCACGTTCGATCTCGATGCGGCCAACGGCCTGACGCCGGGTGCGATTCCGCGCCCGCCGAGCGGCGTGGTCGTCATGGGTTGGGTGGACTACGTCGGCAACCCGCCAATCGATTTGGCCGGCACGCCTTCCACGCGCGTCGCATTGATCAACGGCGGCATCACCTCCACCACCGATTACACCTTCATCGCCATGAACGGCGCGGAATTCAGCGGAACCACCAATTTCCCGGTCCCGATCGCGATCTCGTCGATAGACCTGCCGCAGGAAGCGTCCAGCGGCATCATTCAGAATGGATCGGGAGCGTACCTGCTCGTCAACCGCGATGCGCCGGGCTATGTGCAATTGTACGACGACGCGGCGGTCCCCGCCGGCGGCAGCGCCAACCCGTCACTGGCGACCGGCACGGTGCTCGGAACGTCATGCTTGCTGGATGGCTACGCCGGGAACGACGATTCCCTGTTTGACGTAAACCTGCAGCCCTATCCGGCCGGCACGAACCTTGACATGGTGATGAATCTGCCCGCCGGCGGGCCATTCAGCCTGCTGATCTGCCAAGTGGCGGAGGCAGGCGGGCATGGCTATGCGCGCAAGTTCCTCGACCTCGCCAAAACCACCGAGGATGGCTGCCCGTCCAACGACAATCCGATCACGGACGCGCTTAACATCTACCGCACGATCTCGAATATCGGCCCATTATTTCCTACTCCCGGCCGCGTGCACTTGACTACTAGCCCGGCCGAGTTGTCGGTAGCGCTGCCGGCGGCACAAGTTTTCGACGTACTGGCCGGAACCACCGGCCGGCCGGGAATCCTCTGCGCAAATGCCGGAGGGAATTTTGGCATGAGCGCGACGGTCACGCCCGGCGCATCGAGCAATCCGGCTGTGGCCACGTTCGCCTCGGGCGATTCCGCCACGGTAACGACGGGCCAGACACCGGTCTATCCCAGCGTGGCGGCTACTGTGCCGATCGGCGCCGCGCACGGCGCCCTGGTAACGGTACCGGTGACCGTCAACGCGACCAACGTGGGCGGCGGTCCGGCCATCGTGAACCCGAGCGGCTCGACCACGGCGAGCGTTCATGTGCTGAATCCGACCACCGGCATGAATGCGGCCGGGCAGCCGTTCCAGGCCTCTGCGTTCGCAGCCGTTCATGGACTTCCCCATCAGCCGGGCGTGCCCAATGAATTTCTCGGCAGCAGTTTGGCCGGATTCGTAGCCGCGCACTTAGGCGGGCTGGTGGATGATGCGCATCACCACGGCGCTGACCTCTTGAATCCCGCTACCGATCTGTCGAACCCGCTGGTGGTCGACACGCTGGAGCGGGATATGCCGGACGACCCGTGCTTGTACGTCGACGCGCTCGGACCACCCGGGCAGCCGGATCTGGTACAGACGATCCTCACTTCGGGCGAAGTACAGGCCGGCAACGATACCTATGCGCAATCCTTCGATGAGTCTCTGACTGCGGTTCGGGCCATCTCGTTCACCCTCAATCCGACACGAACCAAAGGCGGCGCCTTTGTACCAACGGAGCGGGTGCACTTCGTCGATGCCATCGGCGACGTAGGCTTGCCGACCAGTGGCCTCACAAACGCCACGACGACCCGCGGCTTTGAACTCGCGCTGGTGGACTCGAACGTACAGCGGGCCGGCACGCTCGAGACCGGCGCCACGGATGACTTCGGCGTCGTCGTGCGGGTCGGACAGGTCCGTCCAGGCGCCCAGGTTGTTCCCGGGCAACTCGTGTTTCTGAGCCTGACGGGCGGGTTGCAGGGCGCGGACATCGATACGCTCGACGTTCCGCCGCACAACAACGAAACCGTGATAATCTATTTTGACCTGGACAACCTCGACACGGTGCTGGGGGCGCGCACGATCAACGAGATCTTCATCATCGACAGCAGTGGCACACCAGCGGCCGTCAATATCATGGAGGTGTTCGCGCTCAGCGTGTTGGTGCCGCAACCGTTCTTTGACGCGGACGGCGACAGCGACGTCGATTTAGGCGATTACGCCAGCTTCAGGGCCTGCATGATGGGCCCTGTGGGCCCGATCGGCGCCGGCTGCGCGCTGCACGATGCCAACGCCAGCGGCCATATCGATATGGCCGATTATGCCGTGCTCGCGCGCTCCTTCACTGGCCCGCTGTGATCGCCGGACCAAAGTCTTCCCGACGATTTGGCCGCGCTACACGATCTGCGCACCAGAAGCGATTTCTGAGTGGGCAAGTTTCCCGTAACCTATCGTGGATGAACTATTGGGGCGCGTGGCGGAATGGCAGACGCTGGGGACTTAAAATCCCCTGGGGTATTCCCCCGTGCGGGTTCGAGTCCCGCCGTGCCCAATTTGGTGAGTGGTGAGTGTGTGGGAGTCAGCCGGCCATCATCAGCAGCGCATTCCATAGAGTCTTCTCGACCGGCATGACGGACAGCCGGCTGATGCGGACCAGAGCCAGCTCTTTGAAGCGCGGATCGGCCTTGATCTGGGCCAGCGGAATCGGCGTGGCGAGCTTGCGCTTCGGCTTCAGATCGACGACGACGATCCTCGGGTCATCGGCCTGTGGGTCAGGATAGGGATCCGACGCCACCTCCGCGATTCCGACGATCTGCTTCTCGTCGCCGGTGTGATAGATCAGAACGGCATCGCCCTTGCGCATCTTGCGGATGTGCTGCAGCGCCAGCGCATTGCGAACGCCGCTCCACATGGTGCGTTTTTCGCGCAGCAGGTCGCCGAATGAGTATTCGCTCGGCTCCGTCTTGAGCAGCCAGTAGGCCATGTCAGGAATCTTCACATGCGGCGAGCAGAATAATGAATCCGCTAAGTCCCCGGACGGATCGTCACCGGCCGACAGGCGTCGTCCACCGCGACGAAGACCACGTCGGCTTCCGTGACCTTCACCCGGACGCCCTCCTGGCGAAGGCGGTCGGCGAAGACCTCGACCTTGATGTGAATGCTGCTGCGGCCGATGCGCGTGGTATGCGCGTAGAAGCTCACCAGGTCCCCGACGAAAACCGGCTGCTTGAACTCCACGCCGTTCATCGCGACCGTCACGTACTTGTGCCGCGCCTGGCGCTTGGCCTCGACGTAGCTGGCCTGGTCAATGTAGCTCAGCAGCACGCCGCCAAAGATCGTCCCTTCGGCATTCGTATCGCGCGGCATCATCACCACGCGAATGGCAGGCTCGCTGGTCGGCGGCTTGATCTTCGGCAGTTGTTCCATGGCAGCTTTCTCCGCGATTATCCGCGCCCCGCGAGCCAGATCGTCGCCGGCGGCAGCGCGCACAAGAGTGCATCGAATGCCAGCCAGCGCCGCAGCGCCTTTCTCCGGGCCGCAGTGACATTCATGAAGGTGGGCAGCATTCGTCGCCGCGCCGCCACGAGCACCGTGGCGCCGAACCAGGCGGTCGCGGCCACTACATAGAATCCGGCCGCAATGGTGATGATGACCCCGGTCGGCTGTCCGGCCGCCAAGGCGACGACACCCAGCACCAGGCACAATCCGCCGACCGACTGCAGCGCACAGATTGACCACAGATTCAGCAGCGTGCGATCCACCCATTGATTGATCTCGGCCAGCACGGCGCCGGGGTAGCAGCGCTCGCCGCACTCCGGGCAACGGTGACCGGCGGGCAGCCCGCGTTGGTCGTAACCGCAGCGCGGGCACCTCACCGAGTCCGGCACGCTCGCGATCGTAGCCTGGCGGATCATCGTTCCTTATTATAACTCGGACGTGGCCGGAACCGCCGTCAAAAGCCTCACGATCTATCCACTGTCGATCCCGCTGCGCCACGCGGTCGAGCACGCAGCCGCCAAACGGGTCGCGGCCGATCCGCTCGTCGTGCGGGTCGAGTTGATCAGCGGCGCCATGGGCTTCGGCGAGACCTTGCCACGGCCCTACGTCACGGGCGAGACGATCGAGACTGCGCTCGCCGCGATTCAGAACGATGTCGCGCCGCGGCTGCTCGAATTCCACCCGACCCGTCTCACCGAAGCCTTTGAGGCCATGGATGCGCTGCCGTGGACCTCCGCCAACGGCACCGCGCTTCCGGCGGCGCGCGCCGCCGTTGAGCTGGCGCTACTGGATGCCTACTCCCGGCATTTTCATCGTCCGATCCAGGATGTGACCGGCTGGCTTGGCCTGCCCGGCTTCGGCGCGCCCGGCAGTGCCGGGAATATTCGCTACAGCGGTGTGCTTACTTCCGAACTGCGCCGCACGCTGCGAACGCTGCGCCTCTATTGGTGGTACGGTTTTCGGGAGTTCAAGCTCAAGGTGGGCGACGCGAATCAGGGCGAGCGCTTGCGCGCCGTACTGCATTATCTGAGGCGTCCGCTGGGGCGCGGCCGGGCGTCGCTGCGGCTGGACGCCAACGGGGGTTGGACGGCGGATGCGGCTGTCGAGCATCTGGGCGACTGGCGCGAGTTGCCGCTGGCCGGCATCGAGCAGCCGCTGCCGCGCGGGGCCGAGGACAAGTTGCCCTTGCTGGCCGACATCTGCGAAATTCCGCTCTACCATGACGAATCACTCGTGACACTGGATGACGCGCGCCGGCTGGTCGATCTCGGCGTGGCCGGCGGTTTCAATATTCGGATCAGCAAGTGCGGCGGACTCATGCCGTCGCTGCGGCTGGCCGAGTTCGCGCGCCGTAGCGGCGTGGCCATCCAACTGGGCTGCATGGTCGGCGAGACCAGCATCCTGTCGGCCGCCGGTCGGCGCTTCCTGGAAATGGTGCCGGGCGTCGCGTTTGCGGAAGGCTGGTTCGGAAAACGCCTGCTGATCGATGATGTCGTCGATGCCCCGCTCCAATTCGG
>DASXUA010000067.1:0-5766 GCA_036505095.1 Phycisphaerae bacterium | reverse complement strand
GCGAAGAGGAACCCTCGCGACTCAGCTCGATCAATGCCATGTTCCGCGGTGATATCGAAACCATCGTAGCCAAGGCGCTGGAAAAGGAGCCGCAGCGGCGTTATGCCTCGGCGTCGGAGCTCGCCGCTGACATCCGCCGCTACCTGGCGGATCAGCCGATTGCCGCCCGCCCCGCCAGCACGCTTTACCAACTGCGGAAATTCGCCAAGCGCAACCGCGCGCTGGTGGGTGGCGTGGCCAGCACGTTGCTGGTGCTCATGGCGGGCGCGGTGGCCGCTACCATACTGGCCATCCGTGCCGACCGGCAGCGCGGCCTGGCCCAACGCGCCGCGCAGGTAGCGCGCGAGGAGCAACTGGCGGCGCGACGCCTGGCCTATCGCGCCAGCATCGCCGCCGCGGCCGCCGCGCTGGCGGGTGGCGACGTCGCCGCGGCGCGCAGCAGCTTGCGGCAGGCCCCCGCAGAGCTGCGCGGCTGGGAATGGCAGCACTTCGACAGTACCTGCGACGCCTCATTGCAGGTCGTCGCCTGCGGCCGGAGCGTTGCGGTGATGGACCTGAACCAGGATGGCTCCATCCTGCGCGCTATCACGGGCGGAAACCGGGACCAATTACTTACCTGGAATCTGAAGGAGGGTGCTTCCCAACCGCGGGCACAGCCGCAAGAGTCTGCTTGGCGCACGTTCGATGCCACGGTTGAGGTCGAACTCACGTCGGCTGGCGTCGTCCGCACGGAATCTTACGGCGGCCGGCGACGTGAATTTCGCCTGCCGCAAGCCATAGCCGAGCGTGTCGGACGTGCGGATGGCTTGTCGGCCAGCTCGGATGGGCGTTGGATCTTGTTTTTCCTCACCGATGTGGGACTTGACGAACGTGCCGTATGCATCGCTGATCTCGATTCGCGAACGGTGCGAAGCTGGAGCGATCACTACTGGCGCTGGTCTTCCCATTGGTGCTTCGGCGCCGGACAAGTGGCGGTTTTCTGCATTGGAGACAACCCCGAGGTCCACGTATGGGATTTGACCGCCGGCACGGACCTCGTATTGCCGGGCCACGCGCTGCCCGTCGGTGCAGTCGCCGTGAGCCCCGATGGACGCATCGCCGCCTCGGTCTCCAAAGATCGCACGGTCCGAACGTGGAGCCTGCCGACCGGTCAACCGCTGGCAATCGGGCGCGGGCACACGGACAGCGTGCGCTGCGTGGCTTTCAGTCCGGACGGCCAACGCATCGCCACCGGTGGAGACGACCGCTCGGTCCGAATCTGGGATTCGCCGATTGACGTCTCCGGTCCGAGCCGGGCGGTCTCCAGCTCGGCAATGGTGGCCACCCCTGAGGAGAGCGGGAACCTGAACATGCGCGCCGTGCTGTATGGCCATGAGAGTTTTGTGACGCATGTGTCGTTCTCCCGGGATGGTCAACGCGTGCTTTCGAGCGGCACCGACGGCACGATTCGGATCTGGGATGCGACTCTGAAGGGCGATCCGAACGTGCTGATCGGCCACAGCAGCTACGTGTACCCGGTGGCGTTCGCACCCACCACCTGTCCGCTGGGTTCCGGCACGCT
Source organism: Phycisphaerae bacterium (assembly GCA_036505095.1). Classification (GTDB taxonomy): domain Bacteria; phylum Planctomycetota; class Phycisphaerae; order UBA1845; family UBA1845; genus DASXUA01. The sequence continues at coordinate 4,205 of DASXUA010000067.1, read as the reverse complement.
GCTGGCTTCGGCCGGATGGGATCACACGATTCGCTTGTGGGACTCACCCAGCGGCGACGCGGTCGCCACGCTGCGTCTGGATCTTGGGAATTTCTTTCTGCTGGCGTTCAGCGCGGACGGGGCGCGTCTAGCTTCATTCGACGATACGCGCACGGTGCGAAGCTGGGACGTGCTGACCGGCACGGAACTCGCGCACCTTTATACCGGGCACGAACCTTCGCACTGGGTGCGGCGCGTGGCGTTTCACCCGGATGACCGCCGGATTTGCATCTGGGATTCGCAGGTGCGGGCGCTGGCCGACGTATGGGACCCACTTACCGGCGAGATCACGACCGAATCCTCGGCGGCGGCGGATGCCGGGCGCGCCATGCTGGCGAGTAGCGATGGCCGGCTGACTTGTACGCTCCTCCAGGACGACGACCATCAAACTGCGGTCATAACTCAGGGTCCGCTGAGTGGCTCAGAGTCCTCTGAGTCGCGCATCGCGATCAGCGGCCGGAATTTCGCATGGTGCCCGCGCCGCGATCGGGCTCATTGGCTGCTGGCAAGCCCGGCGGAAGCGCCGCAAGACGTATGCGTGTGGGATGCGCTGACCGGCCAGCAAGTCGCCGTGTTGCGCGGTCACAGTGATGAAATCTTCTGCATCGCGTTTTCGCCGGATGGACGCCGTATCGCGACCGGCGCGCGCGACGCCGTGATCCGCATCTGGGACGGCGACACGTTCGAGCCGCTGGCCGAGTTACGGGGCCACACCTCGTATGTCTGGTCGTTGGCCTGGAGCGCCGACGGTTCCATGCTCGTCTCCGGTTCGGGCGACCAGACGGTGCGCATCTGGGATTCCCGTCCACCGGGTGTACGCCTGCGCGCCCGTGAGGAGCGCGCGACGTTGTTGGCGCGCCTCCAGCCACTCGTCGACTCACTCTACGAGGAGCACGACGGGAATGCGCGCGCGGTCGTAGATCGGCTGAGCCGGGCTGCGGATCTGACGCCGCGCGAGCGCGAGATTGCCCTGCAGGCGCTGCTGGCAAGATCAGCACCGAGCTACTGAGAAGAAGCACAGCTTGTTCCTCAGTTCCTCAATTTCTCTGTGGGCAGGAACCGCGGACCACCGAAGCTAATTGGGACACGCGGCTACCGCCGCGCCGTTGAACACCTGTGTGGTATTGACGCCGTTCAGGAGCTGAACCAGCCGCAGCAGATCCTGTGTGTTCACGTTCGGTGGCTGCAGGGCGCTGCGGTTGACATTATAGCGCGCTACGTTCTCCGGCAGGTTGGCCGTTCCGTCGTTGATGCGCGCGACCAGAAAGGCCAGGTCCTGCGTGTTTGCGCCAAAATTGTCGAGGTTCACGTTGCCGGGGCTCGACCGGTACTGCAGCTTCTGCCCAGCCGCGTTGCCCGAGAAGCTGATCGTGGTGCACGACAGCGGCGGAATCGCGCTCGTCAGCGTGACGAGATATTCGTTCGCACCGGCGCCCGGTACTACGCTCTGCACCGCGGGGCAGGGCGACGAGCCCCCGACGCAGGAAACGCTGATATTCGCCGGCGCGGGCTCGGGATTGGGCGCCGTGCTGAACGTCACGTGAATCGGACTGTAGACGATGCTGCCTTGCGGCTGCGTGCCCGGCGCCCCGATTCCCGCAGTCAGGCCCGAGCCGGTGCCGGTATCCAGCACATCTGTGAAGGGCTGTCCCGGCTGATATGGATTGGCACTGGCGATCGGCGGGTTAGCGCCGAAGATCGTGACGCCGGTATTGGCCGCCGCTGTCCAAAACCCGCCGGCGACTGAGAAATTGCCGCCGGTCATCGGTCCGCCGGCATCGGCCTGACCGATGGTGCCGGAGACGGCCAGACTGCCGCCGGTGCTGTTCATGGCGCCGCCGCCATCGATCGTGTACCAGGAAATCTCCAGGCTCTGAGCACTCGCGCGCCACGCGCCGACGCCCGCCACAGCGATCGCACATACGACCGGCCGTGTCCATCCGATTCGGGTTGTTGACTTGATAGGTCTCATGGTAATTGACTCCCTCGCGGTCAAGACCGCGCACATTTATTGGTGAATTAGCCTGAACTCAACAAAAATACCGTAATGATCTGACAGCTCATCGGTGGTCAGCCCGTTGTACGACAGGTCCGGCAGCCCGGGCGGGGTGCGATACAAGCGCCGCTCGTACGTGAGCGGCACAATATCAGCGGTCCCATCCAGGCTCGGCGCGTAGAGAATGTAATCCAGCCGGCTCTGCGTCGTCTCGTCAGGATAGAAATACAGCCGCAACTCGTTGTCCAGACACGAGGTGCAGGTGGTCATCTCCGGGCTGCAGCGCTCATTGCGCGCGCCGTCGCGCACGTGCCCGAGTCCGCCCATCTGGCTGCGCATGGTGGTGGTGTATTCGCTGCTTTCACCCACGACGTTGAAGTCCCCATTGACGATCACGATGTGGCTCGGGTGATTGATGCGGTAAATCTGGACAGCGGAAGCGAGCTGAATGAGCTGCAGTTGCCGGGTAAGGAAGATGTCAGCGTCGCTGGCATCGCCCGATTGGGTGTGCGTATCGAACCAACCAATCGAGAAACCGTCCTTGACGAACGTGGCGCGCAGATAGCCTTTGGATGCCAGCGACTCCACGAAGCCGGACTCGGCGACGTATGAAACCTGCTGCACGTTCGTGAGCGGGAATTTGCTCATCATGAACAGCCCGGAATTGATCGTGAACGGCACGGGCAGCCCGTTCCAGGAATAGGGATCCTCACCGCCGCCGTAAAATCCGGACGGATAAGCGGCCTCCATCGCGATGATGCCTTCCAGCGGCGGGTCCCAGACCTCCTGCAGCCCGACCACGTCGGCGTCTTCGATATGCAGGCGGATGCCGATGCGATGTGCCCGATCGCCGTCAAGAAAATACTGCGACTCCAGCGCCAGGTCCGGGAACGGCGACGGCAGGTTGACGCCCGTGACCGTGCCGAACAGGTGCGTGTTATACGAGACGACTTTGAGCGTGGTCGTGTCAGTTCCCATGGAACCGATCGTGACCATGCCGCCGCTTGAAGTGAGCGTGGCCGGCGCGCCGCTGGCGAACGTCTCATGATAATCGCCGGAGGCGATTGAAACTGTCGCGCCTGAACCTACGGCACAGAGTCCAGCTTCGACCACGCTGAAGGGCCGCATGGTGCTGCCGTCCGGATCGAAGTAGCCGGTTGTATTGACGACGATCTGCCCGTTCAGCCGGACCGCGTAACCCAGCAGGAGGCAAGCAGCCAGCCGCGGAAGGATTCGTCTGTGGTTCTTGAAGAGAATCATGATCGCGCTCCTTATTGGAAAAGTGGCACCTATTGCAGGTTAACCAGCACCAGCACCAGACCCTTGCCGCTTTCCAGCGACGACATGGCCTTGCCCAGCATGGCGCCGCCCGCCCGCGCGCGGTCCTGAACTCTCATGGCATGACCGGGAGTATCCGACGTAGTCAGCAGATCGCCGGCACGAATGGCGCCGCCCGCATCCGCGTCGCACCAGCACCACACGCGACCCGTGAGCGCCACCGGGTGCTTGCCGTCCGCGGCGCTTTCAAATTGCTGGAGCGTCAGACCGGCCTTCACGCCACCGGCGCCGCTGATTACGCCCGCCACCGTCGCATCGTACGCGGTACTCGATAGCCGCAATTCACCGACGCGCGCGGGGTTGATGCTCACCACCATTCCGGGTGCGACGCGCGACTCCGCTCCCTCGCGGTCACGGCTCTGAACGTTGAACGGCTCGGCAATATCACTGCCGCCCACGATCTGCAGCACGTTGGTCCGGGTGGTGCCGTACACCGTGAGGACCGGATCGCTGCCCGGCGACTGACCAAACTTCACCCGATCCGCCCCGCCGGCGCTGACGACCAGGTTGTGACTGTCGTCCAAACGCAGCCGCCAGCGTTCGCTGTCGTTGGAATTACGCAGGGACAGATACCCGCCGCCAGGACCAGCCTTGATGTTCAAGGGGTCCGAAGGCGCGGTCGTCCCGATGCCCACTCGGTTGCTCGAATCGACGAATATTCCGCGTGTCTGCACAGCATACGGCGTGGCGGTGAGCGGCTGACGCGGCGTGAGCACCGTGTAGGTTCCACTCCCGCAATCACCCACGGCCCCGCCGGCGCGGGCCCCGGCGCTCAGCCAGCGAGCGTCGCCATTGAACGACGCCGCGCCGAAATCAAGTGTGGTCATGAAGA
>DASXUA010000066.1:0-3431 GCA_036505095.1 Phycisphaerae bacterium | reverse complement strand
CCACAAGTGGAACACCTGCCGTGGCGGGGGGCGACGCTACCTCTCGAACCTCGAATGCTGAACGGTCCGCTGGCAACGGACCGTCCTTCGGAATCCCGGATGATTCCGCATGGGCGCGGGTGTAATGTAGGAATACGTCCTCGAGAGTGACGCGCTGCCGGCTCATTTCGCGCAGCTCGATGCCAGCCGCCGCGAACACACGGAAAATCTCGACGCGCGGGTCTTCACCGTCGCCGCTGAGCTGAAAACTCACGAATTCGCCGTTCTCTTCATAGTGTTCCAGCGCCACGCCACCCACGCCGTGCACCAGCCGCGGCAACAGCACCTTGAGCGCCGGGTCGCTGCGGCATTCCACCGTGTAGCGTGGCGCCACGTGCTGCCGCAGTTCCTGCGGCGAGCCGCTGGCCACCACCGAACCTTCATTCAGAATCACGACCGAATCACAGAGCACGTCGATCTCGCTGAGAATATGACTGGAAATCAAGACCGTGTGCTGGCCCTTGAGGGTACCGATCAGGTTGCGGAACTCGCGCGCTTGCAGGGGATCCAGCCCAATCGTGGGCTCGTCCAGGATCACGACTTCGGGTTGATGGATCAGCGCGGCCGCCAGACCGACGCGCTGCCGATACCCCTTGGACAATGTGCCGATTGACTGCCGGCGCACATGATCGACGTGACAGGCGTCGAGAATATGGAAAACTGCCCGGTCGATTTCCGAGCCCAACGTGCCCTTCATTTCGGCCGTCCAGCGCAGGTATTCGATCACGCGCATCTCGGGATACAGCGGGCAGTTTTCCGGCAGGTATCCCAGGCGCCGGCGCACCTCCACCGATTGCGAGAACACATCGAAACCGCACACCTGCACGCTGCCGCTGGTAGGCGGCATGTGGCAGGAAAGTATGCGGATGGCCGTGGTCTTGCCGGCACCGTTGGGTCCCAGCAGTCCGACCGTCGCGCCGCGCGGAATCGCCAGCGACAAGTCCGAGATACCGCAACGCCGTCCGTAGAACTTTGTCACCTGCACGGCACGGATCGCTAAATCGCCGGAGTCCTGAGTCTGGGTGGCATGGGCAAGCGGCCTTATCGCTTGCCCGTACGCAGGAGCTGCGCTCTTAGCCGTCCCGGGGGGCGAAGCCGTGTCCTGAAGTTCTGAATCCTGATCCCCTGAACCCTGAACCCTGAACCCTGAACCCTGTGAAGCCGTCAACCCCACTGCCAGAATTCCCAGGATCACAAACAGCGAGACCACCACATCCACCTGGTAATAATGCACCAGCAGCATTTTGACCCCGACGTACATCAGCACCAGGAACAAGCTGGTGCGCAGGTGCTGGAAACGATGCAGAATGCCGGCCAGCACGAAATACAGCGATCGCAGCCCCAGCACCGCGAAGACATTTGAGGTGAAAATCAGGAACGTATCGCGACTCACGCCCAGCACCGCTGGGATCGAGTCCAGCGCGAACATCACGTCGGTGCTCTCCACGACCAGCAGCACCACCAGCAAGGGCGTGATCGCCGGCACGCCGTCGCGCTTGGTGAAGAATCGGCCACCATCATAATCGCGGCTGACCGGGACCAGCCGGGCAACGAAGCGGACCAGCGGGTTGGTGGCCGGGTCCGGCTGCTCTCCGCCACCGCGCAGCATCTTGATGGCCGAAACGATCAACAGCACGCCGAAGACGTAGCTCACCCAGGTGAATACGCTTAGCAGCGCGACGCCCGCGGCGATCATAGTTCCGCGCAAAACCAGAACGCCCAGAATGCCCCAGAACAATACGCGATGCTGATAGCGCGCCGCTACGCCGAAGTAAGTGAAAATGAGTGCCATGACAAATAAGTTGTCAAGGCTTAGAGATTTCTCCAGGACAAACGCAGTAAGAAACTCGAGGCCCGCCTGCTGGCCGCCGATGCCATTCAGTCCAAGCCCGAACCAATGATGGTCATAGGCGTAATAGATTCCCAGATTGAAGAGCAGCCCAACCCCGATCCAGCCCACGCTCCAGGCCAGCGCCTCCGGAATGCTGATCGCGTGCGGGCGCCGGTGAAACACGCCCAGGTCCACGAGCAACATGCCCAGGACCAGCACGATGAACCCAACCCAGGCTATGGATGAGACGGATATCAAGGAGAGCTCCATCAGGCCGGCATGGGCCATTGGTCAGCCGGAATTAGTGATTGGTGCCATCCTGTGCCAGCGTGGCCGCGTCGTCGTGATTGCTGTGTGCCGCGCCCAGGCGCTCGCCGGGCGCGACCGGCGGATGCACATCTGGCGCCGGAGCGGGCGGTGCTTCGCCGCCACCCAGCCGCAACGCCATCTGGTAGGGATTGAACCAGTCGTATCCGTAACTCGGGAACGTGACGTCGGCGAGGTTCAGCGCTTTGGCCGCTTCCAGCGCCACCAGATTGCGACCGCCTTCGCCGATCATCGCGGCATTAAGCCGCTGCGTACCCTCGGCCTGCGCGAACTTGACGAGCCGCTGACCTTCGGCCTTTTTCTGGTTGTCGTACAGGGTGCCGTCGGCGCCGCGCTGCGTAGCATATTTGTTGGCTTCATTGATCAGCGCTGCCACCTGCAGGTCAGTTTCCGTGCGAAGCTGCGTGACTTTGGCCTCGGTCTCTTTCTCGACCTTCTGGACCTTGACCGTGGTCTCGGCCTTGATCGTGTTGACCTTGCCGGTCTCCGCGGCGGCGCGCGCCTTGGCCTTCTGCAGCTCGACCTGCTGGTCGGCGATCTTCTTCTGCTTGATCAAGTTCTCGTAATTCGGATCGAATTCGATGGTCTCAACCAGCAGATCGACGAGATCGATGCCGCGGTGTTTGAGGCGCTCGCGCAGCAGCGCGGCGGCTTCCTGACGCGCCGACTCGCGATTGGCCTCGTTGTAGAATGCTTCCGTCCGCAGCCGCCCAAACAGCACGCGGGCCGCGTCCTGCGCCAGGTTCCGTACGACGTCCTCATAGCGTTTTCCCGCGCCGGAGTCTTGAAGGACAAAGTGCCCCGCACCGTCCGAGATGCGGTAGACCGCCTCGGCCGTCATCGACACACGATCGCCGTCCGCCGAGGTGAGCTGCAGTTCGCCCACCGGCCGCGCCAGCGATCCCAGCGCATCTTTCGAGAAGCGCAGCCGCTGCACGGAACTCGGGTAACGGTTCCACGTGTCGAGCAGCCACACGTTACGGTGATAGCCCGGGCCGTAGTCTTCCTGCACGATGCCGTGGCCGGAACCGAAGTTGATCGTACGGACTCCAATTTCGTCCGGACCGATCCGGATGATGCTCGCCCGCACCAGCAGGACGGCCGCCACGATGATGATCAGAGCCAGAATTCGCTTAAGTTTCACGATTTCGCCTCACAAAACAGAGTGGGTGGCATGGCTTCACGGCTTCAGCCGGGTAGCCATGCGGCATGCTTACCCGCTTCGCGTGAAAGC
>DASXUA010000065.1:0-9022 GCA_036505095.1 Phycisphaerae bacterium | reverse complement strand
TCCGAGTGGTGTGGCAGGCATAGGCGCGCCGATATCGATAGGCAGCAGTCGGGGGCGCGTAGCCGTCGCGCGCCTGGAACGGTCCGCCGAGGCCGCCTACCATAAGCGCGACCGTCTCGGCCTGCATAGGTGGCCCGCCGCTGCCGCCGGGGAGGATCTCCGGTCTGACACTACACGGAGGTGGCCTTAACTCGATGTTCCTCAAACGCATCTACATGTCGGGCTTCAAGAGCTTTGCCGACGGTGTCGACTTCGACTTCGGCCGGGGCGTGAACTGCATCGTCGGTCCCAACGGCTGCGGCAAGAGCAACGTCGTCGACGCGTTCAAATGGGTCTTGGGGGAGCAGTCCGCCCGCTCGCTGCGCGGCAAGCATATGGGCGACATGATCTTCAACGGATCGAGTACCCGTAAAGCCAGCGGCGTGGCCCAGGTGGACCTGGTTTTCGACAACAGCGACCGGGCTCTGCCGCTGGATGCGGATGAGGTGACGGTCACGCGCAAGCTCTACCGCTCGGGCGAAAGCGAATACCTGCTGTGCCGCGAGAGCGCCCGCCTTAAGGACATTCGCGAGTTGTTCCTGGACACCGGCGTGGGGACCGACGCTTACTCGATCATCGAGCAGGGCAAGGTCGATTTCATGCTGTTGTCATCGCCGACGGATCGCCGCGTGATCTTCGAAGAGGCGGCCGGGATCAGCAAGTACAAGGCGCGCAAGCGCGAGGCCGAACGCAAACTCGAGCGCACGCAGCAGAACCTACTGCGGGTCGGCGACGTCATCGACGAGTTGGAGAAGCGTCTGCGCAGCGTGAAGCTGGCGGCCGGCAAGGCGCGCAATTATCAGACTTATGACGCCCGGCTGCGGGAGCTGCGCGCCAGCTACAGTCTGGCCGAGTATCACCGGCTGACTGAGCAGTTCGCGCAGCTCACGCGCGCCTGCGATTCGGCCTCGGACCGGGCGATCGGATTGCAGACCACGATCGATCGCTGCGAGGCGGAAGCTTCGCAAGTGGCGCGACAGCTTGACGGCGTCGGCGCCGAGCTGGCGACTTGCGAGAACGGCATCGTGCAGGCCCAGTCGGAGGCGGGCACGCTCGAAGAGCGGGCGGCGCACGCGGCGCGGCGCATCGAGGAGCAGACGCTGCACCTTGGGAAGATCTGCGAGCGCTCGGTGGCCGGCGAAGAGCGCCTGACGGACTTGCACCAGCAGCTCGACCAGGTGCAACAGCAAGCCCAGGAGCTGCAGGAGCGGACGCACGCGCAAAACCTCCTCATCAACCGCTTGCACGAGGAGGATCAGGAGCTGGCCCGCGTGCTGACCATGACGCAGGCGCGGCTGGAGGATGAGAAGGCCGGCGTCATCGATCTGCTGCGGCGCACGGCGCACCTCAATAATGAACTCGCGAGCCTGGACACCCATTGCGATCGGCTGAGCGATCAGCGCGGCCGCCTGTCGGCGCGCGACGCGGAAATCACGGCCGAGTTGACCGGAATTCTCAGGCGTAAGTCGGATTTGGAGCAGCGGCTGGCCGAGATCGACGAGTTGATCGCGGCCGAGACGCGCCGCCTGGAAGAGAAGAAGCAGGACGCCACGCGCGTCGACTCCGTTCGCGAGCAGCTTGTCCGCGAGCTGGCCGAAGCCAAGGAGGCCCGCAGCGGTCTGCTGTCTCGGCGGCAAGTCTTGCATGATTTGCAGCGCAAGATGGAAGGTGTCGGAGCGGGGGTGCGCAAGATGCTCGAATTGCGCGGCAGCGCGCCGGACCACGCCGCGCCCGCGGCCGTGCATGGGCTGCTGGCTGACCTGGTGGATGCCGACGTGTTCTATGCCCGCATCGTCGAAGCCGCCCTGGGTGAACTGGATCAGCTTCTGGTCGTTACGGATTCGCAGCGCTTCCTTGACGATCCCGCATTGTTCGACGATTTGCCCGGGCGCCTGACGGCCATTTGCCTGGATCGCCTGCCGCCGTTGGTCAACCCCACGAGCGACTGGCGCGTCGAGCATGACGCGGGAACCGACGAGGGCGGCGCTGAGTTGATCCCCGTTAAACTAATGCCCGGCTACGTGGCCGACGCCCTTTCGCTGGTGCGCTTCCCGGAGGAATTCGAGCGGCTCGCGCGACACCTGCTGGGCAAGACCATCGTGGTCGACACGCTGGAAAACGCGTTGGGCATGGCGCGCGACGATGTGAATGGGCTGCGCTTCGTCACGCTGGCGGGCGCCGTGGTCGAGCCCAACGGCTGCGTCAGCCTCGGTCCCCCGTCTACGGCGGCCGGTCTCATTTCGCGCAAGAGCGAGCTGCGCAGCGTCGATGAGCAGCTCGCAGCGCTCGAACGGCACATCGAAGCGCTGGCGGATCAGGCGAATCGCACGGCCGCCGAGGCCAGCCATCTCGCCCACTTGCAGCAGGAACTGCGAACGGCGATCTACGAAGCCAGCACCGCCCGCGTTGAAGTCAACGCGGCCATTCAGAACGTGGCCGAGACCATCCGCCGCCTGACGAGCGAGCAGCCGCTCGTCGCCGGTGAAGTGGCCGCCATCGAGCGGCAGCTTGCCGAAGCCGCCGACCGCGCGCGTCAGAGCAAGGAGCATCTCGCCACGCTCGAGCGTGAGAACGCCGAGCGCGAACGCATGGTGGCCGAGCTGGCGGGCAAGATCGATGCGCTGGTCACGCAGCGGTCGGCCGTCCACGAACAACTGACGGAGGCGCGCGTGGCGGCCGGGCAATTGTCGGAGAAGCGCAACGCGGCAGCCGATACGATCAACACGTTGCGGCGTGAGGCGCGCACGGCGGAGGAGGCGCTGTCCGTCGCGCAGCATGAATCCGAACAGGCTTTGGCGCGCATCGACGAGTCTGAGGAAATCGTGCTGACGGCCCGGCAGCGCCTGGCTGATCTGCACCTGACGATTGGACGGCGGGGCGCGGACGCTTTGCAATACCGGCACCAGCGCGAGCTGCTGCGGGTCGAGGCTGAGCAGCTTGCCGCTGCCATCAAGACCGCGCGGGTCGAGCTTCAGCAGGTCGAGCAGGCTTTGCACGCCGCGCAGGTGGCGCTGCGCGAAGCCACCGTGCGGCGCGACGAGCTGGTGACGCGCGTGCGCGATGAATTGGGGATCGACTTGGCCGGCCAGTATGCCAGCTACGCCCACGCCGAGCAGGATTGGGCGGCGATCGAGACCGAAATCTCCGAGCTGCGCGGCAAGATCGAGCGCCTCGGTCATGTAAACCTCGACGCGATCGCCGAACAGGAAGAGCTGGAGCAGCGTTTCAATTTCCTGGCGGGCCAGCGCGACGACCTGAATGCCTCGCACCGCCAGCTCAGCGAGCTGATTGAGCAGCTCAATCGCGAGTCGATGGAGCGCTTCCGCACGGTGTTCGAGCAGATCCGCGTGAACTTCCAGGAGCTGTTCCGCAAGCTGTTCGGCGGCGGCAAGGCCGACATTGTTTTGGAAAATCCGGACGACATCCTCGAGAGCGGCATCGAGATCGTGGCCAAGCCGCCGGGCAAGGAGCTGCAAAGCATCATGCTGCTGTCCGGCGGCGAGAAAACCATGACGGCCATCGCGCTGCTGATGAGCGTATTCAAGTCGCGGCCGTCGCCGTTCGCCATCATGGACGAGGTGGATGCGGCGCTGGATGAAGCCAACAACGACCGCTTCAACCTTATCGTGCAGGAATTCCTGGAATACTCGCAGTTCATCATCATCACGCACTCCAAGCGCACGATGTCGATGGCCGACCAGCTCTACGGCATCACCATGCAGGAGCCGGGCGTTTCGACGCGCGTCAGCGTAAAATTCGACAGCGCCGCAGCGTGATAGCGCACATGGGCGAGTCGCAGCCGCGGCGGCTAAGATACGGCGCACGCGACGGGAGTACCGACTTGAAGGCCCAACAGCGCGACGAATGCGAGCAGCAGTTGCGAGGAAACCTGCGGGCCAGAGCGTCCGAGCTGACGGACCTGTTGAAATCCGTGAGCGACCACTGGGGCTACGAGGACCCGATATATCGCTTCTACCACCAGAGCTTCAAGGTCTACGGCGTGCAGGAAGACACATTGAGAATCGTTGAAGTGCTCAAGTCGCTCGTGCCCTACCAGTCGCTCAATCCCGGGTTTGACCAGATTATCCGCGAAGGCACCGGCAAGGAATTCGACCCCGAGGTCAATGCGCGTTGGCTGGTCGAAACGCGCCCGATGCTGGAAGCGTTCTTCCACGCCCGCTACTTTCTCGAGATGGCCTGCCGTTACAGCGACCCGCCCGCTCCCGAGCGGCCGATGCCCAGCGGCTGGGCGGCATTGCTCTACCTTTTCAACCTTCGATAGGTGCGCCCCCGCATGCAGGCATCCGTGTTGATAGTCCGTAACCATTTAGACCTGCGTCGTGATAGACTGAAACGAGATCAGTATGACGCGTTCTGCAAATGGCGCGCGAAGCGGCTCACGCCCAGGCCGTTGGCCAGGCTAACGTAGCGCGCGAGTTTCAGAGTTAACCGCTGGGAGGACGCACATGTTTGGCAACTTCGCCGTATACCTCGGAATCCTGTTTCTGATGATCATGGTCGCGATCGGCGTCGTGCCGCCGCTGCTGCCGATGGGGTAGAGCACCCGTTAGTTAACCCGGCAGGATTGTTAAGATTCGTTCACCGGGCGGCCATCGCGCTTGACAAGGTTGTGGCGGCCCGATATTCTGCTACGGTCAACATGCGGGGAGGGTGTGTTTGCGCATCATACAGAAACGGCTTACCATCTCGGTCACGCTGGTCGCGTTTCTGGCCTCGACCTCGGGGCTGGCGCTGACGCAACATCTGCACCATAGCTCCGCGGACCACCATTCCTGCGACCTATGCTACAAGTTGACCATCGGCTCGTCCGCCGTCGTCATGGCCGCGGCACCGCTGCTTTGCGCGGAAGGCGTGGTCGAACACCAGCCCGTCGTGACCGCGCAGGCGCCGCGCGTTGAACATCATCACGCGTCCGCCGCCCCGCGAGCACCGCCCGCCGCGTAACTTCCCCAAGCCTCCGTTTCGCAGAATTGAGCGGCCATCGGTCCAGGCGCGTCGTGCGCTCTGCTCGCCGCGTTTTCCTTACGCAGGCGGCGCGTCGATACCCACGACGTGCCGAATGCAGCCATTGAATTCGGCTTAATCTCAGTCCCCCTTGCAGAGAGGTGCAGCATGCGCCGGCGCGCTTTCACATTGATCGAATTGCTCGTGGTGGTGGCCATCGTTGCTTTGCTGATTGCGATTCTGCTTCCCAGCCTCAAGAAGGCCCGCGATCAGGCCAAACAGGTGGCCTGCGCCAGCAACATCCGCAACCTGGGTGTGGCCGCCTGGATGTACGGCGATTCCGCCGGCAATCAGGGCGCGTTTCCGCTGAGCAAGGATCACGGCGGCTTTCAGGAAGGCGGCTGGATCAACATGCTGGTGCCTTATGCCGGGACCAAGCTGCTGTATCGCTGCCCGAGCGACAAAAGCAGCGACTGGTACATGGAGGGCGTGACGCCTCCAGGCGATCTGATCAACGATCGCCAGAACAGTTACGCCACGAACGTGTACATGTCGCCCGCAGTCATCCCGCCGCCGGGCGCGCCCGATCCGACGCCGCTCTACGGCTTCGTCAAGCGCGACATGTGCCGGTTTCCGGGGGATACGGTGTACATCGGGGAGTACCGCGACACGCAAGGCGCGCAGACCGCCAGCGATCACATTCACGCCGATCAGTGGCTGCCGTCGCCCATTCTAGGGCTTGCCAGCCCGCCAGGGTCGGACGTCGCTGTTGGGCGACATCTCGGAAAAAACGAGAATTACGCCTACGTGGATGGACACGCCGAGGCGACCCGTTTCAAGAAGACATTCATGCTTGATGAGACGCAGAGTCCACCGATCGTGGTTTATGACCATTGGGACCCGGCGTTTCGACTGCATCAGGGGCAGAACTGATGGGAAGGGAACAGCGAACAGGATCAGGGAACACGAACTAGGGGACAGGGAACCGATCGCTGATTCCGAGGAGGACACCATGCGTTCGATTACGCTGCTTGTATGGGCTGGATGCCTGCTCGCCGCCGTACCGCGGAGTAACGGGCAACTCACGATGCATGAAGACATTTTTGTGGGGCACAGTCCCGATGCGCCCGGCGCGCCGCCCCCGCCGCCCTGCGTAACGGATTTCCCGCTGAAGCTCTATCCGGCGGACAACGTCGCCGTGGGCGGCTCGATCCCACCGGGCGGGGGATTGCCAGCCAGTATCAGCCAGGTCTTCACGCTGCCGCATGTATCGATCAGCGCGGCGCTGGCCAAACCGGAATTCGGCGGATTTGTATACGGCGCAACCGGCTTCGGCACGCCCGGTCTGAATTTCATCGACCCAACGAACCTGTGCCATGGCATGAGCACTTCATTTACGAACGGCCTGCCCTTCGTGGTGAATCTCGTGCGCACGGTTTGGCAGGACGGGATCAACTACCAGATGGCCGAGCCCTTCGGCACACCGATCCTGCAGGAAGACGGCGACCTGTGGCAATTCGGCGATAGCACCAACGGCGGACACGTCCACCCGCCCACGCTGGCGCGCCGCCCGGGGACGTTTCTCAACGGCTACCAATTCACGTCCGATCAGTTCCTGCCGTCGGACGAATTCACGCTGCGCTTCGCCACGATACCGAAGTGCTTTGCGGCCGTGCCGATCAACATGTCCAGCGTCTTCAATGCCGACGTGGTAGACAGCAGCGTCACGGATGTGCCAGCGTCGTTCGACGCTGCGGGGCATTTCTGGGTGCTGAATGGCTTATACGGCACAACCTTGGGTCTGCCGGTCAGTGGGGTGCTGGATGCGTTCCAGTTAGGCGGACCGGGCGGGACCGGCCTGGGGGGCGCGAATCTCAATTGTATCTTCGACAACGGCGCGTTCAGCAGTGCGGCAACCATCAATCTACTGGCGAATGGTCAGGCCGGTATGTACGAGAGTATGGAACTGCTCATCGCCGCCTCCGGCAGCTTCACCAGCGCTGACGTGCTGGTCGTGCACCTGCATTATAACAGCGGCACCGATCAGATCGTGAATGTGCGCCAGGCGGTCAGCGTGCCGCGCTTCTTTCCGATCACCGATTGGCAGGTCACGACCACGCCCGTTCCGCTGCTGGCCGTGGGGCCGAGCGGCAATCGCAACGGCGGCGGTTTCGTTCGCAGCAATGGCACGGGGATCGACTCATCCGCGGTGCCGGCGAATTCTTTCTATTTCTCGCGGGTGACGTTTCCCGTGGACAAGACGCGCACGCTCCAAACGCTGACCTTCGATGACTATACGGGCAACGGGCGACTCGGCATTTTCGCGGTAAGCGTGATCACGCCGGCCCTCTGCCACGACGGGGACTTCGACAATAACTATTACGTGGATTTGGTCGATTACGCCCAGTTCGCCGGCTGCATGACGGGTCCACTGGGCGGACCGGTTATGGGCATGTGCGTCATTTTGGATTTCGACGCGGATACGGATGTCGATTTGCGGGATTTCGCGGCGTTTGGGCGCGCCTTCACCGGGCCGCCGCCCGCCAGTCCCTGACCAGGTGGGGAGAGTGTAGAGGCGGGCGTGATCGAAGTCCTGATTGGCAGGACCGCACGTTTCGCCCGGAAGTTTCGTTTACCTTGGAGGAGAGTTCGAATGAAGCGATTTGTGGTTTCAGCGCCCGCGTGCGGCGCGTTCCTGGTGATGCTGGGCCTCTCGCGGCCAACGTTGGGGCAGCACGTGGACTTCGAAATCGCGCAGGACGGCAGTCCCGCGCACACGTTGATCATCAACGGCGATCCGGACATTCTGGGCGGAATTGAGCCGATCGACCTGCCGTTGCAGGTCGGCGGTCCGCTGGATGGGCTCTATGCCGGTCAGGAGCCGGGCTGGGCCAGCATCGAGATGGACGATCCGGCGAACGGCTTGTTCACGTTGTTGCCCGGGCATCAGGTGAGCTTGCAAAGGCTGGGCGGGAGCGCGGGTTTCCTCATGTACGATACGGCGTTCAACCCGATTCTCGAGAACACCGGCGACATCTATACGTTCGCTTCCGATGCGCAGGGGAACCTGCACGAGGACTTGTTCTTCGCCGCGCCGGCCGCGGGCAATTATTCGCTCGAGCTGCGGCTGATCGATTTGGCCGGGCTGCATTCCCCCTCGGCGCCTGTGATGTTGTCGTTCGCGGCTGTGCCGGAGCCCACGAGTGCCGCGCTGCTCGTTCTGGGCGCCCTGACTCTGCTGCACCGGCGTGATCGTCCACCCTTAGGTGCGACCGCAGGGGAGCGCTTGGACTGCCCAGAACGCCGGACCGCCGAGCGCAGCGCATCCCTTCGCGATGGCGGCCAAACGTCTTGCGGCGTTGCGCCTGATGAATTCGCACAGGGCTGCGGTTCGACTACAATCCAGGGGTGCCACGAAACCGTTCAGATAGTCGGCGGCTGAAGAGCATTCGGGCGGCTCGGCGGTGCAGCGCGTTGGCCAGCATCGTTTGGACCTGTGCCGTAGTGCGTGCGGCGGATACGCGCGCTGATGACCCGAAATGGGCCAATGATTTTCTAGGTCCTACGATTGCATTGCCGGATGGCCGCGAGGTCAACGCTGCAGCGCACTACTGGACGGACATCGTCGGCGTGCCGTTCAAACGCGATGTCGAGCTTGACATTCCAGCGATCGCGCTGGACCTGAACATGGATCGCCGGGCCGACGTGAACTTCGTCTGCCAGCGCTCGTTCCCCGGTGGCATCCTGGCCAATCCGAAGCTGATCGGGCTGGCGCCGACGCCGGACGATCCCGCCGGCACCGTCGGGCAATACAGCATCAGTACCGGCTTTCTTGGGGTTCGCGAGGAAATCGACCTCAAGACGCGGCGGGGGACCGGGCGGTTCGGGTTCAATTGCTGGCTGTGTCATGGAACCGCGGACGCGGCTGGCAACATCGTCCTGGGGCGACCGAACACAAACATCTATCTCGGTTCGATCATGGCCACGTCCGACGTGCTGGATCCGCAGCACGTGATTC
>DASXUA010000064.1:0-20791 GCA_036505095.1 Phycisphaerae bacterium | reverse complement strand
TGGATGCCGCGAAGCATGGCGGGCCAAGGCTTGGTGATGACGAGGTAGCCGCCTTCATTGGCTTTGAGCGGTTGGCCTTGCTTGTTGACCACTTCCGGCACCACTCCCGGGAATGGGCGCGTGGCGGAACCGGGTTTGGTGGCGATCGCGCCCGGAAGCGGAGTGATCAGGATCATTCCAGTTTCCGTCTGCCACCAGGTATCGACGATCGGGCAGCGTTCGCCGCCGATCGTGCGGTGATACCACATCCACGCCTCGGGATTGATCGGCTCTCCGACCGTGCCCAACAAACGCAGCGACGAAAGATCGCAGCGGTCCGGGTGCTCGCGCCCCTGGCGCATGAACGCGCGGATCGCCGTCGGGGCTGTATAGAGCACGTTGACCTTGTGTCGCTCGATGATGCGCCAGAAGCGATCCCAGCCAGGATGGTTTGGCGCCCCTTCATACATCACCGACGTGACGCCGTTCTGCAGGATCCCATAGATGACGTAGCTATGACCGGTGACCCAGCCGATGTCCGCCGTACACCAGTAGGTGTCTTCGGGTTTCAGATCAAAAATCAGCCGGGCCGTGTACGCGGTGTAGATCATGTACCCGGCCGTCGTATGCACGATCCCCTTGGGTTTGCCGGTCGTGCCCGAGGTATAGAGCACGAACAGCAAGTCTTCCGCATCGCACGGCTCGGCCGGGCAATCCTGAACCCTGAACCCTGAACCCTGATCTGTCATCAGGTCCGACCACCAATGGTCCCGCCCCGGCACCCAGTTGATCTTGTTATCGCAACGCTTCAGCACGACGACGGTCTTGATCTCCGGTGCGAGTGTCACCGCCTCATCGACGTTGTCTTTCAGCGGCACAATGTTGCCGCGCCGCCAGCCGCCGTCGGCCGTGATCACGATCTTGCTCGCGGCGTCGTGCACGCGGTCCGCAATCGCGACGGCCGAGAAGCCGCCGAAGATAATGCTGTGCGGCGCGCCGATCCGCGCGCAGGCCAGCATGGCAATCGCCAACTCCGGCACCAGCGGCATGTAGATCGTGACGACGTCGCCCTTTTTGACCCCCAGCGACTTGAGCACGTTGGCGAACTTGCAGACCTCGCGGTGCAGCTCGCGATAGGTAAGCCGCCGCACCTCGGGGAACTCACCGCCGAGGCGCTGCGGGGAATCTTCAAGAACTTTCTCTGCGTTCTCCGCGCCTCTGCGGTGCACGGGCTCGCCCTCCCACAGGATCGCCGTGTGCTCGCCGCGCCCGCGCTCGATCTGCAGGTCAAGGCAGTTGTAGGCGACGTTGGTCTGGCCGCCCACAAACCATTTCGCGAACGGCTCCTTCCATTCGAGGACGCGCTCGAACGGCTTGAACCAGTGAAATTCGCGGGCCACCTCGGCCCAGAACGCCTCGGGCTGTTCGATCGAGCGCCGGTACTGGGCTTCGTACTGTTCGCGCGTCTTGAGGTGCGCTCGTTCGCTGAACGCCTTCGACGGCGGGAACTTGCGGTTTTCCTGCAGGATGGAGTCGATGCCGCTCGGCTCACTCATGTTCCGAACTCCCGCGGCCTATTTGCCCGGCCCGGCCTGCAATTGCGTCATGTCGATCACCTGCGTGCCCTCGGGGATCGCCACTTTGAAATGGTCGTCCGGCAGGTTCAGATTGATCTTCACGTCTTTGGTGACATCCTCCGCGATGACCGCATCCTTCGGACCATAGCCGACGCGCTTCGCCATCAGCCCGGTTTCCATGTCGACCCAAAGCTTATAACGCGCGGGCATTCCGGCGGGAGACGCTCCACCCTTAACGGTCTGCTCCACGACCGCGCAGTCACGGCCGTCCACCTTTTCGTGCGGCAACAACTTCAGCTCATAAGACGTCGCTTCGAGGACCGCCGCGCCGTGCGGGACCGTATCGCCGCCGCCTTCCGGCTTCTGCTTGATCGCCAGCTTGCCATCCGGCCCCGTAGTCACGGTCGTGATGATCTCGCCGTCGAAGGCCTGGCTGATGGTGCTTTCAGACTTGCCCGAGTCGCTGGTGTTCGTGGTCTTGGTCTGCCTGAGATATAGGTCGACCTTGCCCTTGCGCTTCCAGGCCATCGTCGTCTGCGTTTCGGTCTTCTGCTTGAAGCCCTCAGACTCGAAGCTGTTGTGTGATTCAACGGTATACTGCACGGCCTGCAGTTTCTCGCCCGCCGTATCCAGCCGTTTCTGCAGCGCTTCCAGCGTTTCCTCGGCCCGCACCCGCGCCCCGGTCAATAGAACCAGCGCCGGCATCAGGCGCATCCACTTCTTCATCGTAGGGTCTCCTGTGGTCCACTCCTGAATCTAGTCCAACGGCCAACGCCGAATTGTAACGGCCGCATGCCGCAATTGCACGCCACGCCCCGAATGCAGGCAAGCAAGACGAACCAACGTGATGATTGATCAGCCGTCACGCGGCCGTCTTCGACTGCGTGATCTCCCGTCAGGCGCTGAGTCGAACCGTAAGGCTTCAGGGATTCAGGACGACCTCGCCGACCGGACCGTTGAACAGGACGGAGATCCGATTGAGCACATCGCGCCCGAGAATGCGCTCGTGACCCGAAAAGTCTGCTTGCAGGCGACAGCGGTAGCTGGCGCTATCGAGATAAACCCATACGGCGAACACGATCGTCGGTGCCACCGATTGGCCAACGCCTCCCATCAAGCCGGGCGTGCCCTGCGATGCGTCGAGCTGCAACTGTTGGCAGTCCATCCAAGGAACGGCGCTCGCGTCTGCCCCTGTGTCGGGAATCACGCGGTCCCAAACCACGCCTGGCAGAGCGATTTCCCTTCGGAACTCCGCGCTAACCAATGGCAGCGCTTCGCCGGTATAGTTCGAATCATACGGAAAGGCAGCGCGGCGCATCTGAGACGGCTCGTGCTCCCGTCCAACGCACGTTATGAACGGGTGCTGTCCGGTTCGTTGCCCTTTATGGAATACGTCCACAGGACTGTCGCCCGACGCGATCACGGCTCCGTCGGCAAAGGCGACCCATCGACCTCGATAGCTGGGCAGCAGCGCATCGCGGACTGCCCAGTATCCGGCTTCGTTCTTGCGCCACTCGGGGTGAATTTGCCGAGCCACCTCCGGCGGGAGCCCGTCAGCCAAGCTTTGCATGCCGCACCTCACATGAGTTTAACGTGGCTATCGATAACGAGTGCCAGCACCGTATTATAGCATTCACCGCAATGTGACCGCCACGCACATGCCAGGCTAACCGCAAACCGCTCGCCCTCTCGCGCGCGCTCTGGATGAGCTGCTCCAGCAAGCACCGCGCATGTAGTAAGGTTGCGACGGCAACTCGCCGGTGGCGAGGTGAAGCAGTCGAGCGCCGGAAACCTGTCCGGGACGGCACAACCCTGTCCCGGACGGGCCCGCACTCCCTGTTGTCCCGATTCGGAGACTCATGAAATGATCACAAAAATCTCAGAATCCAAGAATCGCGCGAATGCCCCAGCCCCGCCCCGCATTCCTGGCCCGAAATCGCGGTTGGCGACTGCGAAAGTACGAAAACTTTCACACCTTTCGCAATTTCGCGCACCCGCCATTCGCAAGTTTGCCAAATCGGAAATCCCCTGCCCTTCTTCGCTTCGTGGCGGAGTTCACCCGCTGAGGCGGGTCGCTCCGTGGCTTACGGAGCCGTCGCCGTCCATCCGTCCAAGCGTCCAACCGCTCGATTTTTCGATTGCGACATGGATTTCCAAACGAAGCTAAGACTGGGAGAACTCGGCAAATTGGGAAACGCTTGTTAATTGCCGACGTGCATTGGCGCGCAGGCGCTGAGCCGCTCAAATTCAGGGTGGTTCTGCGAGGAGGATCGGGATGAGCACTCGACAACTGTCCGTCTGCATCGGAATTCTGAGTAGCTGTTGCGTCTTGCTTCCGCTGGTCGCGCAACAATCCACGTCCGCACCCACACCGAGTCCGCTGCCGGGCTTCGTCTACGACGTGCCCTTCTTTCCTGACGCACATCATGATCCGGCCATTCCAACGCCC
This sequence comes from Phycisphaerae bacterium, assembly GCA_036505095.1. Lineage (GTDB taxonomy): Bacteria > Planctomycetota > Phycisphaerae > UBA1845 > UBA1845 > DASXUA01. The sequence continues at coordinate 16,786 of DASXUA010000064.1, read as the reverse complement.
GACTCGATCCTGGGCTTTCCCGTCGGCCAGCGGCCCACGACGCATGCGCAGATCGAGGCCTGTCTGAAAGCCTGGGCTGGCAAGAGCCCGCGCACGAAACTCTTCGAGCACGGCAAGACACACGAAGGACGCACGCTGTATCACATTGCCATCAGCTCCGAGGCAAACATCAAGCGCCTCGAACAGATCAAGGCCGATCTCGCGAAGCTGGCCGATCCGCGCTCTATCGCCGCCGCCGATGCGGATCGCCTGGCAGCGACGCTGCCCGGCGTCGCCTGGATGGCCTACACCATTCACGGCGATGAGATGTCCGGCTCCGACGCGGCGCTCGCGTTGGCCTGGCACCTGATCGCCGGCACCGACGAATCCGTGCGCAAGATGCTCGACGAGTTGGTCATCATCATCGACCCGCTCATGAATCCCGACGGCCGCGACCGCTTCATCAATCAGATCGCCATCGATCGCACCATGCAGCCCAGCATCGACGACCAATCGCTGATCCACAGCGGTCCCTGGCCGGCCGGCCGCACCAATCATTACCTCTTCGATCTCAATCGCGACTGGCTGCTGGGCGTGCACCCCGAATCCCGCGGCCGCCTCGCCGCCATCGGCGCCTGGCATCCGCAGCTTCTGGTCGACGCCCACGAGATGGGCTCGCAGGATTCCTTCCTTTTCAGCCCGCCGCGCGAGCCGGTCAATCCCAATGTCGCGCCGACCGCGAGGAACTGGTGGGAGGTTTTCTCGAAAGCCCAAGCGGCCGCTTTCGACAAGTTTGGCTGGCGCTACTACCACGGCGAATGGAACGAGGAACTCTACCCCGGCTATTCGACCTCGTGGGCCGCCTTCCACGGCGCGATTACGATTCTCTTTGAGCAGGCCACGATCGCCTCCGACGCCGTCCGCCGCCGCGAGGGGACGCTGCAAACCTATCGCGAAGCCGTTCACCACCAGTTGGTCGGCTCGCTGTCAATCCTGAGCACGTTCCAGGCGAACCGCGCCGCGATCCTGCGCGACTTCCTCGCGCAGCGCCGGCAGGCGATGGCCGAGGACAGCCCGTACGCGCGGCGCACCTTCGCCGTGGTTCCATCGGCGAATCGCGCGCGCCTCAGAGAGTTCATCGAACTCGTGCAGCTTCACGGCCTCGAGGTCTACACAGCCGGCAAGAGCTTCACGGCATCTAATGGCAAAGATCGGCTGGGTCGACCGTTCAAGGATCGCCAATTTCCGGCCGGCACGATCTTGATTCCCAACCGTCAGCCAGAAGCGCGCCTGGCCGCCGCCATCCTCGAATTCGACACGCGCATGTCATCCGAGTTTCTACAAGAGGAACGCCACGAGCTGCTGCGCTTCAACCGCTCGCGGCTCTACGACACGACCGCGTGGAATCTCACCATGCTACATGACGTTGAGGCTTACGAGCTATCGCAGCCGCTGCCCGACGGAGCCGAGCGCTACGCCGGGCTGCCGGCCGAACCGCCGCCGCGCAATCCGGCTCCGGATGCGCCGGTCGCGTTCGTGATCGACGGCGCCGATGATGCGTCCGTCGTCGGCGCCGCGCGGCTGCTGGAGCGCGGCATACAGGTGCGCGTCTCGAATAAGCCGTTCGCTCTCGACGAGCAGGCGTTCGCGCGCGGCTCGGTCGTGGTCACCAAAGCCGACAACCGCGAATTTACCGGCGACCTGGCTGGGATCATCGCTCAGGTCGCCAACGAACTGCACGTACGCGACGTGCCGATCAAATCCGGCTTGGGCGCCGGCGATGTGCCGGACCTGGGCGGTGAGCATTTCGTGCTGCTCGACGCCCCGCGCATCGCCGTGCTGACGCGCGATCCCTTCAGCCGCTACAGTTTCGGCGAGATCTGGCACCTGATCGATCGCACGCTCGGAATTCGCGCATCCTACATCGACCGCGCCGAGCTGCGCGGCACTGACCTGCGCCGTTACAACGTGCTGGTCATTCCCGAAGGCGCCGGCGACTCACTCAAGGACCGCTTGGAGTCGCTCAAGTCCTGGGTCACGACCGGCGGTACGCTCATCGCCATCGGTTCATCGGCCGCCGCGATCGCGCGACTTCCGGAAGCGGATGTAGCGTCGCCCCTTGTGGGCGGCGCTCCGCCGTTCACCACCGCGCGGCTGCTGCCGGACGTGCTGACGAAGCTGGACGATTACTCGCTCACCGTCGTGCGCGAATGGGAAGGCCGCTACGGCGCGATCGATCCCGACGTGGTTTGGTCCCAGACCGCTCCCGCAGAGGTGACGTTTCCCTGGTCGCCGTTAACCGATGGCAAGAAGCCGGCCGACGAGGAGCTGAAACGCCGCGACAAATGGCGGAGCATCTTCATGCCACAAGGCGCGATCCTGGCCGCGCGCGTCGATGACCGAAGCTGGCTGACCTCCGGCTGCGGCGACTACGTCCCCGTTCTGTTCCACGGTGACACGGTGTTGATGGCCGCTGGGGTGGTGCAGGCTCCGGTGCGCCTCGGCGCGATCGTGCCCACCAATGATGCCACGACCAGGCCCAGCACGCGCCCCGCTTCGGCGCCCGCTACGCAGGGCGCCACCGCGGGGGAAGGCGAGAAATCCACCTCCGCGCACTGGGCCCCAACGCCACCCGGATACGAGCTGCGCCTGCGCATGAGCGGACTACTCTGGCCCGAAGCCGCCGACCGCCTGGCGCATTCGGCCTATGTGACGCGCGAGTCCGTCGGCGCCGGCCAGATCATCCTCTTCGCGGCCTCGCCGACGTTCCGCGGCTCAACCAAGGGTACGCTGCGGATCTTCTCGAACGCGTTGATCTACGGGCCCGGCATGGGCGCTTCGCCGCCGATACGGTTGTAGACTCAGGCATGCCGATCACGCAGCGTCTTACGGGCACGCGGCCACCGTTGAACCGTTGAACACTTGTGTCGTGTTCACGCCGTTCAGAAGCTGAACGAGCCGCAGCAGGTCCTGCGTGTTGACCGCGCCGCTACGGTTGATGTTGTAGCGCGCCAGGTTGCCGGCTGCATTCGCGCTGCCGTCGTTCAGCCGCTGAATCAGGAACAGCAGGTCCTGCGTATTCGCCGCTGCGTCCAGGTTTACGTTACCCGGACTGGAACGATACTGAAGCTTCTCGCCCGATGCAGTACCGGCGAACAGCAGCGTCGTACACTGCAGGGGTGGGATGGCGCCGCTCAGCGACACGCTGAAGGTCGTCCCGCCGCTAAACACCACGGCCGTTACCGTCGGACAATTCCCGCCGGTGCACGTGATGCTGGTATTGGCCGGAGTCGGCGTGGTGATCGGTAGCGCGCTGAACGTCACGCGAATCGGACTGTACTGGATCGAACCCTGGTTCGGCGTGCCCGCAGCGCCGATGCCCGCGGTGAGTGCCGTCCCGGTGCCCGTGTCGAGGACATCCACAAAGGCCTGCCCCTCCTGATACGGGTTGTTATTCGCATTCGGCGGGTTGGCTCCGGCAATCGTGACGGGGTCGTGCCGAAGTGCGAGGGTGAAGCTGCCGCTGGACGGTACGCCGCCGGTAGAACAGAACGCCCGCACCTTGACATAATGGTTACCGCTGGTTGCAGCCGTCAGGGTCACGCGGGAACGCTGGCTTTCACACCCGTCGTCGTTCGTCCAATTTGGACTGTACGGGCAATCGCCGCTGGGCCTGAAAACGTCGATCACCGTGTCGAAGTTGGCCGTCGCGGCGTCGCCACAGCCGGTCTTGAAGGTGTACGGGTGACCGGCGGTCAAGGCCACGCGATAGACATAGCACCCGCCCGTCGGCACGCTCGTGCTGTGGAGCACCCAGTTCGTGTCGGGAAAGGCATTGATCGTCGAGTCGAAGCTCGGACAACTCGTGCAGCCGCCGCCGGCGGGACAGCCACCCGGGCAGTTGTCCGCAAAGAAAAAATCGTCCATCGCGTCGGCGAACTCGTCGCCGCAATACAGGGCGTCCGGATTAAGGCAGGCGCCATGGATGTGACAGCAACGGTCGTGTTCGGCGCAGTCGATGGTGTACACGCCAGCGCCGTCGTTCGAGCCACACGTGGGACCGCAGCGGCCGCGGCAATCGCAGGACGGGCAACCGGTTGGGAGGCTTTCGGAGCAATAGTCGTGGATCGGACAGGCGTCATGCCAAAGCGTGTGCAAGGATGCGCCGCATGGATTGGGGCAAATGCGGGCCGTGCCGTCGCTACCTTCACCGCAAAGGCCCGGGTCATTGCACCCGACAAGCTGATCGACATCATTGGGACATCCGCCGCCCTCGGGATCGTCGCCGCCACCCTCCGGCGTGTCCACGCCGCTCGCAGGCATATCGGCCGGGGTCGGCTTGGGCGCCTCGATCATCGGCGGAAGAATGATTTCACGCCGGCGCAGCGGCCACCCGACGGGCGCCTCGGCCCAGCACGAGACGACGCGGAACAAAAAGTCCTCGTGCGCCGGGATTTGCGGCTGGTACGGCTGGAGACGGCGCTCCAGGTGGGCGACCAGCGTGGTCAGGGCTACGCGCTCCCCGATCGATAACGCATGCTCATGACCATCCAGGATACGCAGGTTCGCCGGGAAGTCCGCCTCCGCGTCCAGCAGCACCTCTCCGCCGCTGAATTCCACATGCACGCTCGCGCGCGCGGGGGACGGCGCCAGGCACCTGAAAACCAACCGTTGGGAGTCGTAGCCGACCTCGAGTTTCCCGGCGATGGCGTGCCCGGTCCATTCGGATAACTCGAAGTGCGATCCGGCGGTCAAGCGCTCCGGCGATCGAATCAGCGCAAGAACGTCCGGTAACCCGGTGCCGTCCGGCTCGGCGCCCGCGACCAGTCCTGACGTGAAGCACCCAATGCTTAGAACCGCAATTCTTGCGGCTTTCGTGAGCGGTGCGCGCGTAGGTAGCAACATGATACGTTTCTCCCCCTAATCTGGTGCGCTTCGCCATCGACGACTCGCGCGCGACCAGCGCTCGGACTGCGGATAAGCAGCCGGACCTATCAGTAACCTGCACTACGAGTACTGCCCAGACGCCCGACCGCGAACCGCTGGACCGCGAATCGGAAAAGGTCGTCGTGATGGCTGGCAGTGTACCAAAGCGAGTGTAGAAAATCTAGCGACGCGCGCGATCCCCGTCTCACACAGGGTAATGCGCCTGGATTGCGGCGAAACGCAGCCCTCAGGCCGAACCGATGTGATAGCGTCCTTCGAGCACGGCCCCGGCATCGATGGCGATGCGCGGCGCAGCCACGTCGCCGCGAATTTCGGCGGTCGTGGCCACCTGCACCGCCCCGCGGCTGATCACGTTGGCTTTGAGCTTGCCGCGCACCGTGAGGCTGGCACAGTGCAGGCGCTCGGCCACGACCGTGCCTTTCTTGTCGATCAGCACGCTGCCGCAAGTCTCAATCGCGCGATGCGCCTCGTACTGCTTGATGTGCGCATCTTCGAGATTCAGCCGCTTATAGCAGAAGCGGCAGGTGATCGTCTGGGCCTTGCGGCCGACCTCCTGCGGTTGGTCGCAATAGGTGCAGAGAATGACCTTCCCGTCAGTCCGGGACGGCGCACCCCGTCCCGGATCACCCGGCGACGCGACGCTGTGCTTGACGGCAGGCATCGGGGCTCGATCATCGCTCCCTCATCCGCCACCGCGGATGGGCTACCCGCAAGTGGCGGAGCGCCTATCTCGCCGCCTTCGCCAGACGCTCCCCGGATTCCGGTGCGCCCGCATGGCCGTCCGGGCCGGGCTTGCCGACCGGCTGTCCGGGCGTGGGCGCCGTGCCGCTGCGCGGGCTGGTGGTTACGCCCGTACCGCGGTTTTTCACGACCTCCGGTCCGACGGTGACCTGCCCGCTGAAGACCGCGCCCTCATCGACCACCAGCTTACAGGCGCGCAGATCGCCTTCGTAGCGGGCCGTCTGTTTGAGCTCGATGCGGTCGTTGGCACTGAGGTTGCCTTTCACCTCGCCCTCGACCGTGATGCAACCAGCTTCGACGTCGGCCTGCATCTTGGCTTCTTTCGTGACATAAACCCGGCCCGGCGTGGTGATCTTTCCCTGGAAGCGGCCTTGCAGGCGCACCCCCTTCTCGAAGCTCAGTTCGCCGTTGAAATTCGCGTCGGGTCCCAGGACGGTGGGGAATTCGTTGTCGGCGTGATCCGCCATGAGTGCCTCCTGCACGGTGTGCCGCGGGCCCGATTCCGCCGGGCCCCTGAAGTTGCGGCTATTATACCGCATCGGTTCCGCGACGCAAAGCCCCTGCCGGGAGTTCGGTTGTGCCAAAATTTTCGGGCACTCCAGGTTTACACGTTTAGCCGCTATCCCGAAGGGATGCGCTGCGGCGGCCGAGGTGCTTCCGCATCGCCCCCGACGTCTGCGCCGCACCAGCGCGGCCCTACGGGCCCGCGGCTAAACGTGGTCAGCGGCGGCCGGGATCGCCTGGGCGCCTAAACCCGCTCGAACGGCTCGAACAAGCGCTTATACTCGTCCTGGCAATAGCGATCGGTCATGCCGGCGATGTAGTCGCAGACCACGCGCTTGTCGCCCTGCTCGTCCAGCCGGGCCGCGTAGCGCTGCGGCAACATGTCGGGGCGCTCGACGTAGGCGTCGAAAAGCCGCTCGATGAAGCGCCGGGCTTTCGTGTCCATCCGCACCAGACGATGGTGACGATAAACGCGCTCGGCCAGGAACGCTTCTAACTGGTTCACTGCCGGCAGCATGTTTTCCGAGAAAGTCACCACCGGCTGCGTGTGGTGACGCACGGCGTCGGCGCTCTCGAATCCGGCGGTTGCCAGCCGCACCTGCGTCTGAACCATCACGTCCGTCAGCAGCAGCTCGAGCATGTGATCGAGGATCGGGCGTCGTACAGCGAAGATCTGGGCGTCGGGGTAGTCGTTGCGGATCGACGCGGCCGCCGTCTGCCACAGTTCGATCTCGGCGAGATCGTCCTCGCTAACTAGGCCGGCCCCGAGCGCGTCTTCCAGGTCATGCGTGTCATAGGCCAGCCTGTCCGCAATCGACGCGACCTGCGCCTCGAGCGTCGGCAGCGGTCCGCTCTCCAGCAAGTCCCAGACGGCTGGGTCGGAGCGGACCGGCTCGGGGCGATCGTAGGCGGTAGCATGCTTGATCAGCCCCTCGCGGACTTCGAACGTCAGGTTCAAGCCGCGGAACGGCGGAAAGGGATGCTCCAGGTAATCGACGATGCGCAGCGAGTGCGTGTTGTGCTCGAAACCGCCGTCGTCGGCCATCAGATCGCGCAGCGTGGCCTCGCCCGCATGACCGAAAGGCGCATGGCCGAGGTCGTGGCAGAGTGCGATGCACTCAGCCAGCGCCGCGCTGACGCGCAGCCCGCTTGCCAGCCGCTGCGCGATCGCAGCCACTTCCAGCGTGTGCGTCAGGCGGGTTCGGAAATGATCGTGCTCGTGCGTGACGAAGACCTGTGTTTTGTGCTGCAGACGGCGGAACGATGTGCTCGATGTGACGCGATGCCGATCGAGCGCGAATCCGGCCAGGCCATGCCCGAGGGGATCGTCGTGCACGCGCCCGCGCGATTGTCCCGGACCGACCGCGCAAGGCAGCACGCCCGACGAATCATGCTCGAAGGTGAAAATCGAGGCGGGCGGCTGGGTCATCGGGCGCAATGATAATGTCCGACGACGACCGCCGAAAGCCGGCGTTGACGAGTCGCACTCGGGGCGGTGCAATAACTGTTATGCCCGAACCGCTGACCGCACTGCAGTGCCGCATCATGGGCGTACTGATCGAGAAGTCCCTGACCACGCCCGAGCAATACCCGCTGTCGGCCAATGCGCTGGCGGCGGGGTCGTCGCAGAAATCCAATCGCGATCCGCTCATGGAGGTCGACGAGAACGCCGCGCTCGATACGGTCGGGCGGCTGCGCAAGCTGGAGCTGGTCGAGCTGGCCAACCTCTCGACGGGCCGCGTCAACCGCTGGAAGCACCGGGCGCGTGACGCCTGGAATGTCGAACGTCCACAACTTGCGATCCTGGCCGAGCTGCTGCTGCGCGGCCCGCAGACGCTGGGGGAGCTGCGCACGCGCGCGGCGCGCATGTACCCGTTCGAGTCGATGGAAGTTGTACAGGCTACGCTCGAGCCGCTCATGCATCTTCCTGACCCGTTGGTAGCTACGCACCCGCCCGCCCCCGGCGGCCGCGCCGGAAGATTCCGCCACACGTTCTACGACCAGCGCGAACTGGCCGCGCTCGACGCCGCGCTGCGCGCCATTCCGGCCGCCGCCCCGGCCACACCGGAGGGCAGCGCGAGCTTCGCCGAATTGCAGCAAGCACTCGCCGCGCTCCAGGCACGCGTGGAGACTATCGAGCGTCGCATCGAGCAAATGCAGCATTGAGTACGCCACTATGTGGCGGCTGGTGCAATTGCTCAACGGCGTCAACACCACCCAGGCCTTCGCCGGCGCCACCGCGGCCGCTTGCCCATAACGTAGCGTCGGCATCTTGCCGGCGTGAATTGCACGGCCCAAACAGCAGCCCGCCCGAGCTTCTGGATCTCGGGCGGGCTGCTTGATTGAGCGCTGACGTGGCTCTGCGGTTTTCGAGCAATCCCGTCGCGCTGCCGTAATCGCCGGCAGCGATGGCATTGGCCGCGTTGGCGGGCAGCGAACAGGTCGCCATCCAACGACGACCGAGCCGTCGGCATTCTCGCCCCGAGTCATGCTGCCTCGCCCGCCTCCGTTATCCGCCGCGCGCCACCGCGCAAGACCGGCGGCGCGCGGGTTGCTCTAGCAGGACCGGTCGCGGTCAGGAGTTCCGGCGGCTGCGTCATTGAATGTCGCCGGCCATGGACATGCGCTGAAGCACTTCGCCGGAATCATTGGTGAAAACCACGAGATCGCAGAGGGGCGGTCCATTCAGTATGATCCGCGTGCCCGGCGCAACGGGCTCAGAGTGACCAATCACGAGCACGTCCAGGACGAGCGCGGGTAAGCCGTGGTTGATGACAACCACCTGTTGGATGACCCACGGCCCGCCGAGGCCACAAAAGCCGAAGTCCACGGCGCTGCCGCTAGTCTTCCCGGTGAAGACGACAATGGTCTCGCTCCCAAGCCACCTAAAGTAGACCTGCTCAGTCACAGCGATCTCGATGGTTTGCGCGTTCGCTCGAATTGCGCCGGCGCCAAGAGTTCCGCCTGCGAGGCAGGCAATGATCCACAATGAGCGCTTTCCACTAGTAAGCATGACGTTCTCCGTTTCCGCCCGTTGTACCGGGCAACTGGACACAGTCACTGCCGCCCACATTGGACGGCGACTCTTTCGAGTTTCACAAGGCCGCCGCATGGCAGCAGGCTCCCCGTCCGGACCACCGTAGGTCCATTGAAACGTCTGCGATGCCGCGATGGATGTACGGCATCGACTTGCGGTTTTCTCACTCTTGTTCGGCTGGCGTCGTCTTGGCCTGCCCCATTTGCCGAGTGCGGTCACTGGCACGTCGTGCCAAACGCATTTTGCTGCACCGCGAAGTCACGGAGGTCGATGTCGCCATCACTGTCCAGGTCGCCGTCGGCATAAACTGGGCCCGCGCTGCCCAGGTGCGTAATGAGCTGAGCGACGTCGCTCAGGCCCACGCTGTCATCATTGTCCAGGTCTCCGATGCAGCCCGTAGGCAGGCCGGTCACGATCCAACCGCGACATTGGCCATTGAATGTACCATTGCCGATGACGGCCGAGCCGTCCGCGCTGACAGCGGCGGCACCAGCAAGGACCCACCCGGTGAGATCTACTCCTAGCGCTGGGAGGTAAACATGCAGATCCCGCATTCCCAGGTACGAGGTCCACAGGAAGGCGTGGAAGTTGTTATTTCCATAGCCAACGCCGCCAGCAATCACGGACCCGTCGCCGCTTACACCATTTGCATTCGACGATACTGCGCCTGGAAGCGCGCCGAACTCGTGCATTCCCTCGCTACTCGTCCAACGGAAGGCGATCTCCCCGGTGGGAACCGCGTAGTTGCATCCGACGATAACATTGCCATCGGCGCTAACGCTGCTCGCGATCGAATTCGTCCAGCCCGGAAGAGTGCCGAGGCTCTGCATCCCAGTCGCACTGGTCCAGCGAAACGCGCGATCGCCGGCGGGCGTGAAACCTCGACCGACCACTACCGAGCCATCGGCACTGGCCGCATACGCCTTTGAACCCGTACCGCCCGGAGGCGCCCCGAGATCCTCCATCAGCCCGGCGATCCACCGAAAGGCATGGTCATTGCTGAAGATGCCTCCGCCTCCGACAACGGCGGAGCCCTGCTCGTCTGCACCGAAGGCTTCGGAAACCGGCTCGCCCGGAAGTACGCCCAGATCCTGCATCGTGCCGCTAGCGCTGGTCCAGCGAAATGCGTGGTACATGCTGCCCGAGCCGCTGCGGCCCACAACCGTCAAACCATCCCCGCTCACGCCATAGCCGTGAGAATAGCTGGCGCCGGGCAACGTGCCGAGATTCTGCAGACCGCCGGCGCTAGTCCAACGGAACACGCGATTGCCGCTCGCCGTGTTGGCCTGGCCGACGACTACAGAGCCATCGGAGCTCACGCCACGGGCGAGCGAGTACGTGCCGCTTGGAAACGTCCCGAGATTAGTGATGGTCGGCTGCGCGCGGACCAAACTTACACATGCTAATATTGAGACGGCTACCGCTAACCTGGAGAAACGAAGACAGGGCCTCATGACTTTGCTCCTTCCTACGGCAGAAGTGATGAAGCAGGGACCTCATCCCCAAGAGCGTCCAGCTTCTCCTGCCAATCAGCGGCGCTTTCGGCGTGTCCACGATTCGGTTCGGCTGTTTCCCAGGCCTCAAAGAGCTTAATCAGCGATTCCAAAACGCGCCGCCGTGTGGCAACTTGGCTGTCGGCGCGCGACTCTAAAGCGCGGTGCACCTCCAGAAACTCTGGCAACGCCTCGGCATAGCGTTCCAGACGAAACAGGCAGCGCGCCATGTTGCTCCGTGCTGTTGTGATGTCGCGGTGATCGCCCGGTAGAACACGCTCCCAGATGCCCACTGCTTCGCGGTACTTTGCGAGAGCATCGTCGAGGTCCTCGAGTTGTTCCAGGCAGTACCCAACATTGTTCAGACTGGATGCGATCTCGCTATGGTCGCCGGCATAAGTCCGCCGGGGCATGTCGAGCGCCGACTCAAAGAGCGGTAGCGCCTCCGTGAACCGCCCGAGTGATCTTAGACATGACGCGAGTCCATCCATGCTGCTGGCGATGCCCGGGTGGCCACCTTTGAACAATCGTTGGCGCATCTCCAGCGCCGCGCGAAACAAGGGAAGCGCCTCCGAGGGTTTTCCATTGGCCTTCAAACAACCGGCGAGATTCATGCACCCCACAGCGACTTCAGGATGATCAGCGGGATAAAGGCGACGGAGCATATCCAGCGCGGCCTCGAACTGCGGCAGTGCTTCGCGCCGGCCAAGTTTCTGATTGCACCGCGCGAGATTGATCATCCCGGCCGCGACAGCCGCGTGATCGCCAGAAAACAGCCTTTGCTCCATTTGCAAAGCGGCTTCGAGTATCGGCAGAGCGTCCTCGAAGCGATCCACGCGCATGAGACAGTGCGCGACGTTGTTCATGCTGGTGGCGACGGCAGGGTGGTCGCCACGGTGCAGCCGGCTGAACATTTCGAGCGCCCGTTGATGAACTGCCAAGGCATCGTCATATCTGCCAAGACCGTCGAGGCAGTCCGCAAGGTTGTTCAATGCGGCGGCAATCTCGGGATGCTCGCCGTTATGCAGGCGCTCGCGCATCGCGAGCGACGCTTCGAACGAGTTGAGCGCTTCCTCAAATCTGCCGAGCGACTTAAGACAAGAGGCGAGGTTGTTCAGACTGGTGGCTACGAACGCGTGGTCGCCGGGAAACAGGCGCTGGCGCATTCTGAGCGCGTCGCCATAGAGGGGCAGCGCGTTTTCCGGGTCTCCGAGTCCGTCGACGCTGCATGCTAGATTATGGAGGCTGTGCGCGATTGCGGCATGATCACCGTGAAAGAGGCGTTGTGACAGCTCAAGCGCGTCATGGCACTTGGCGCGTGCTTCGGCGTAGCGCTCCTCGTCCAATAGGAGGTCGCCCTGAGCATTCAGCATACGTACGACTCGCTCGTCGTAATCGCCATACAGCGATAGCGCTAACTCGTACCCTGAGAATCCCGTGCGCCTCAGAAAAAGCGCCGATCTGCCGGTACGTGTCGCCGATCGTGAACCGCAGCCTCACTTCGGCATCCGGTGCGGCGCGCAACTCACTGGCGCGGATCCGCTCGGCGGCGCTATTGAGCACCTCGCGCAGCAGCATTGTATCGCGACCACGCGCGACGGACGGGGCAACGCTCGCGAGCGTTTGCTCCATAAATGTCGCGATCTGCTCAGCACTCGCCCGCTGCCGCTCCGTCTCCCGCGCTTCGCGCGCGGCGCGCTGCCAGAGAACTGTCGAGGCGATCATGCCGCTTCCCAGCAGAATGACGAACGCCGCCGCCACGGCTACGCTCCCGCGATACCGCCGCAGCATTTTGCGTAGCCGATATTGCCTGCTGGGCGGCCTCGCTGCGATCGGGTCATGGACGAGGTGTCTCTGTATGTCGACCGCCAGAGCATTTGCCGTCTCGTAGCGCCGCGTGCGATCCTTCTCCAGGCATTTCATCACGATCCAATCGAGGTCCCCGCGCAGGCTGCGCGCCAGCGATTGCGGATCGGTGCGGCGCATGCGCGCAATGTCGAGTACGGACGACGCCCGATCAGAGCCGCGACCGTAAGGGAGCGGTTGGGCGTGAGTTCCGTCGGCAGGCCGAGGACCGCTCCCTGACGGTCGCGGCTCTGAATCGCCCCGCCCTTCCGGGCGAGGTTCTGATCGCGCGCCCTTGATCCCTTGATCCCTCGATCCCTTGTCGCCACGGCGACCCGCCCGCGGCGGGATCCCTGCTGTCAACAGCGACGACAGTCGCGTTGACGGCTTGGGCGGCTCGACTTCGCGGATGATGCGGCGCATTTCGTCGAAGCCGGCGCTGAGCAGCTCCTGTGCATCGAACGGCGGCGTGCCGGTCAGCAGCTCGTACAACAGCACGCCCAGCGAGTAGATGTCGCTGCGCGTGTCCACGTCCAGGTCCGACATGCCGGCTTGCTCGGGACTCATGTAGGCCGGCGTGCCGATGAGCTGCCGCCATTCGGTGTGGATCGTCTTTTCCGTCAGCCGGCCGCCGGTAGCTTTGACGATGCCGAAGTCGATGACCTTCACCACCGGCTTGTCGTCATGCCGGCTGACCAGCACGTTCGAGGGCTTCAAGTCGCGGTGGATGATCCCCTTCTGGTGCGCGTGCTGCACGGCGTGGCACACATCCGTGAACAGCGCCAGCCGCTCGCGCAGCGGCACGCGCTGATCATCGCAGTACTGCGTGATCGGCACGCCCTTGACTAGCTCCATCACGAAGTAAGGCCGACCCTCACCCCGGCCCTCTCCCTGAGAGGGAGAGGGAGTACCCTCACGCTGGCCCTCTCCTCTCCACGGCGAGTCTGCGACCTGGGTGGGAGAGGGAATGGTGCCCGCGTCCAGCACCTTGGCGATGTGCGGGTGGTCCATCATCGCCAGCGCCTGCCGCTCGGCCTCGAAGCGCGCGATGACCTGCCGCGTGTCCATGCCGAGCTTGATGACCTTGACGGCTACCCGGCGCCGCACCGGCTCCTTCTGCTCGGCCAGATACACGGTGCCGAACCCGCCCTCGCCGATCCGCTCGAGTAGCTTGTAGGGTCCGATGACCGAGCCGGGACCATCGTGCGGCCCGCTGCCCTCCGATTGCGTGGCGAGCGCGGCGACCTCCTCAGCCGCGGCCCGCACAAGGCGCGCTTCGTCGAAATCGGCACTCGCAATGGCCTCGGCCAGGCCCGCTGCGGGCGCTTCGAGAAAGCTGCCGGCCTGTTCATAGGCGCGCAGCAGGTTCGCGAGCTGGGCAAGCAGGTTCTGGTTGCCCGCACAGGCCTCCCGCAGGTAACCCTCGCGGTCGCCCGGCGGGCGCTTAAGCGCCTCCAGCAGAATCGTGTCAGTCTGGCGTGGTTCGCGAGTGGGCACGATGAGCCTCCAACCCATCATGCGAAAAAGACGTCAAGCTTCCCTCAGTCGGGCCGCGTTTTTTGCATCGGGCTACCTATAACGAAGGGCCGCCGTGGATCCACTGATAGAGCTTCAGACGGCTGTAGGCCCAGTAGCGTTCCGCCGTTGCGTGGGAAATGCCCATCGCGTCCGCGGCCTCGGCGATGGTCAGGCCGGCAAAATAGCGCAGCTTCACCAACTCGGCCTTGCGTGGGTCTTCCTGAGAGAGGCGCTCGAGCGCTTCGCTGATCGCCACGACGTCTTCGGCCGGTTCTGCCTCACAGGCGATGCTGTCGGTCAGTTCCACGCGCTGGCATCCGCCACCGTGCTTCTCGGCCGACCGGCGCCGAGCGCGCTCGACCAGGATGCGGCGCATGGCCTCGGCCGCCGCGGCAAAGAAATGCGCCCGCCCCTGCCAGCGCGCCTCGGGGTCGCCCACAAGCCGGAGGTAGGCCTCATGCACGAGCGCCGTGGCCTGCAACGTGTGCGCCGCCCGCTCCTGTTGCATGCGTTCCTGGGCGATCTTGCGGAGCTGCTGATAGACGAGCGTGAGAAGCCGGTCGGCCGTGGCGCGATCGGGCCCGTCAGATGCGCTCAACAGGCGCGTGATCTCGTGTTCCAGCGAGTTCATGGGTTGCCCTCCGCTGCCGGGTGCAGGCCTAGTGTACTCGCGGCGCCACGGAGAGTCAGGCCCGGTCTGATCCTCAGTCCGTCAGTTCCTCTGTGCTCACAAGGCCCAAGCGGTTGGCGGCGGCCGTCAGCTCGCGATAGAGGCTGTCGAGCGATTCGGAGATGACGCGCGTGCCGGCCAGCACGCTCATGTAGTTGGTGTCGCCGGACCAGCGCGGCACGATGTGCACGTGCAGGTGCCCGGGCACGCCCGCGCCGGCGCAGCGGCCGATATTGGCGCCGATGTTGAAGCCCTCCGGACGCAGCACCTCGCGCAGCAGGCGCGTGGCGTCGCGCGTCAACGTGCTCAGGGCGCTCAATTCGCTTTCGTCAAGTTCTTCGTAAGTGCTCTTGTGACGGGCGATGGTCACCATCAGGTGCCCACCTGTATAGGGGAAGCGGTTCATCACCAGCAGGCCATGCGCGGAGCGCAGCACGACGTAGTTGACGGCATCCTGCTGTGGCGCGGACCAATAACGGCAGAAAAAGCAGCCATCCTCGCTGCTCTCGGCCGTGACGCTGCGCAGATACTCGGCCCGCCAAGGCGCCCAGAGATTCGTGTTGAATTCGGCCATGTGGCGCCAGTGTATCCCGCGCTTTCGGTTGACACCAGCGAATCTGGCGCTCGGCGTTACGCGCCGGCAGGGTCGCCCCACCACGGCGGGTCCGAGACACGGCGGCTCTTCGAGATGCCGGCGGTACATGCCGGCTAGAAGCCGGCGCTACGCGCGGCCGCATTCTGGCGGCGAGTGACACTATGACATAAACTCGCAGCCGATGAAAACGCAAGCGAGAAGGCGCTTCGTGTCCGCGGCCATCGTCATCGGGCTGCTGCTCGGGGCGGGCTGCCGGCGGGATGTGCGGCTGACGGGGCAGCGCATTCGGCATGCGACCGTCAGGACCGTTACGGACCAGGGCCTGGAACTTGGGCCGCTGCCGGCCGACGCGGATGCGGCGCGCGTCGAGGAGGAGGTCAAGAAGGTGGCCTATGTGCTGCTGCGGGCGATTCATGATGATGTACGGGCCGATGGCGACCGGATCGCCCGCGAGGCCGCCCTGGATCGTGAATTCGCCGTGATCGCGCCCGACCGTGTCTACCAGTACCACCTCAACCCGTACGATTCGCGCGACGAAGCCATTCACAAGATCGTCCGGCTGTGGGCGCCGACTTTGGCTTACTACGTTGCGAGCTTCGACTTCGATTGGCCAACGGCCCGCGAACAAATGCAGGTGGCGATTTCGACCGGCAGTAGCGGCGCGCACGTGGCCGATCGCACGGTCTTCATCCCTTTGAGGGATCCACAGAGTCCCGCCGCGTACATCCGTGCGCGCATCGACCTGACGCATGAAAACGAGTATTGGCGCGTGTGGTTCGTGGGCTTTGATCCGCGCCAGTCCGCGCGCCGCAGCACAACAGTGCCGGCCGCGACCGCCCCGGCACCGGCCCCGCGGACGGGGTGATAGACACAATGGGCCTCACCAAAGCACCCAAGCACGAGCGCGCTCGCCCATGCCAGGTGGCTAAGATCTGAGACCCGAATCTTGACAGCCGTTGGGCGGGTCTGCTACTCTCATTTACTGACGGGGCCCGATTCATATCTGCGCGGGCTCGCCGGGGAGAGAGAAAGATGCGAATTCCGTCAGGTACTGTCGCAAGCATTGTCGCCGCGCTGGCCGCGTTGAGCGGTGCGCGCGCCGAGTTCGTGCCGGGGCGGGTGTACATCTCCGCGGCCGGGGTCGAGAACTGCGTCGATCCCGGTCCGTTCGACAACGATCGCATCTTTCAATACGACCCGATAACCGGCAGCATGAGCCTGTTCACGATCATTCCCGATGGCCTGTGCGGTGGGGTGACCGGGCTGGCCTTCACGCCCGACGGCGCCTACCTGCGGGCGTCTTCATACCTGCCCAGCGCCATTTTGCAGGTCGACACTGCCGGCAACGTGGGCGTGGCGTTGGGCAGCGGCAACGGGATCGCCGGGCCTTTGGGCTCCAACAATGTCGATCACGGCAGCGACAGCAGTTTCTATGTGGTCAACTTCAGCGGGCAAAT
>DASXUA010000063.1:0-16139 GCA_036505095.1 Phycisphaerae bacterium | reverse complement strand
TCGGCCGCCCGCGACAGCGATCGCGCCTGGAACGACATGTTGCCCATGGCGCGCAACAGCGCATCGCAGCCCGGATGCTCCGAAGGCAACATGCTGACGACCGGGTGCGCGAATCTCTTCTCATGCCGAAGCTCGTCGTGCCCCATCACGCTCTCCTTATCCGGCCCGGCGCGGTACAATCGCGGTCATGAGCGCCGAGCTTTCGGACATCTTACCTGACCGTGTGCGTTCCTTCTATGAGATGGTGCGCAACATGAGCCGGCAGCGCGATCCCGAGTCACTGCTGCGCGCCTACCGCGAGCGGGCGCACTTTGTGGTGCCGTTCGATCACGTCCTGTCGGTCAGCCGCAAGGGACTACCGGCTCCGCGTTTTCGGATCACGCGTTTCAGCGGCTGGGCCCAGCCGATCGATCCGTGGCGCGAGCCGCAGCGCCTGCCCCTGCTGGAAGGCGGCTGGCTGGGCGAAATGCTGTACGCCGGCCGGCCGCAGCGCATCGATCGGCTTTCGCTGCCGCCTGGCGATCCGGCAAACGCGTACTTCGATGGCATGCAATCCGTGCTGATGTCGCCGGTGTTCGATGATGGCGAGCCGCATTACATGGTATTTCTGATGCGGCAGGCGCCGGCGGCCTATAGCGACGACGAGTTGGCGACGGCCATCCTCACCAGTAATCTCATCGGGCGCGTCAACGGCCAGATCATTCTGGCCGAGAAACTGCGTTCGGCGTATGACTCGCTGGATCGCGAGTTGGAAGTCGTTGCCGATCTGCAACGCTCGATGCTGCCCGGCAAGCTACCCACGATTGCGGGTATCGAACTGGCCGCGCACTACCAGACCAGTGCCCGCGCCGGCGGCGATTACTACGGCATTTTCGAGCTGCCCCACGAGCGCTGGGGCCTGCTGCTGGCCGACATCAGCGGGCACGGCGCGCCGGCGGCCGTCGTGACCGCCATGCTGCACACGATGCTGCGCACCGAAGACGTTCCGCTGGAGGACTGCGTGCTCCTCATGCGGCACCTGAACCAGCGGCTGCTCGGGCTGGTGCCGCGCAACACGTTCGCCACCGCTTTCTATGCCATTCTTTCCGCCGGTTCGCTCGACCTGCGCTATGCGACTGCCGGTCACGATCCGCCGCGCGTGCGCCGCGCGGGGTCGCGCCGGATCGAGGAGCTGGAACTCGGAACCGGGCTGCCGCTGGCCATCTCCGCCGGCGCGAAGTTCATCGAGCAGCCCGCCCGGCTGGCGCACGGCGATCAGCTTGTGCTCTACACTGATGGCATCACCGAGGCTTTCGCGCCCGACGGGGAGATGTTCGGCGTGAACCGGCTGGATGCCGCGCTGCTGGCGGCGCACGGTCACGCACCCGACACCGCGCGGACCGTGATTCACAATGTCGACGAGTTCACCCATGGCGCGCCGCCGCACGACGACCGTACGTTGCTCGTGCTGGCCGCCGACGACTGATCGCATCCGCCGAGAAACTCGCGCAAAGGCACAAAGACGCAAAGAAACCGGCGCGTGTCCTTCTTTGCGCCTTGGCGCCTTTGCGCGGTCAAATTCGATCGATGAGCATGATGCCGAAGATGGCCGGGAGATAGACGAGCGACGCGAGCAGGTGCCAGCGCGCGACCGTGGGTGTGCGCCGCAGCGCGACCGCCACGCCGAACAGCAGAAAAGCTGCGCCCAGCAGTAGCGCACCTGCAAAATAGAGCGGCCCGGACATGTGGTAGGCATTGGGCAGCAGGCTGGCCAACAGCAGGGCCATTGAGCCGAAGACGATGTGCCGCGCGCTCTGCCGGCCGCTGGGATCGACGACTGAGAGCATCGGGAATCCGGCGCGGGCGTAATCGTCGCGATAGCGCCAGGCGATCGCCAGGAAGTGCGGGATCTGCCAGAGATACATGATGCCGAACAACAGCCAGGCCTGATGATCCAGCCGACCGGCGGCGGCCGACCAGCCGATGAGCGGCGGCAGCGCCCCCGGCACGGCGCCGACCAGCAGCGACCAGGGCGTGACGCGCTTCAGAGGCGTGTACAAGAGCACATAGCTGAGAAAGGTGCCGGCGGTCAGCAGCGCCGCGTACGTACCGACCAGCACTGCCAGATAGCTAACCCCGAACGTGCCGGCGGCTACGCCCAGCAGCAACGCGTCGCGCGGCGCGATCCGTCCGGCCGGTAATGGACGAAAACGCGTGCGCTGCATCACGGCGTCGTGCGCGCGCTCAATGTGCTGATTGAGCGCATTCGCGCCGGCCGCCGCCAGCGCCGTGCCGATCAGCGTGTGCAGCAGCGCAGCGATCTGATGACCATCCAGCGCTGCGTGTGCCGCCATCAAAAAGCCGAACAGCGTCACCACCAGCACCAGCGCGACGATCCGCAGCTTCGCCAGGGCCAGATAGTCTCTGAGGCGCGCGCTCGGCGCTGCGGTGGCGCGCGGCGCGCGGACCACCAGCGCTTCTGTCGTGGGCAGCGGCACGAGCGGGTCATCAACGAGAGCGGAAGCTGTGGCTGCCGCAGACTTCATGCAGTCACCGCCTCCAGTTTTGTCGCGGATCGGTCACGCTGAGAAGCATAAAGCCCACTGGTCGTCGCCGACGACAGCGCCAGCAACAGCGCGCCGACCAGCACGTGCACGCTGGGCAACAGCCAATCGAGCCGCGCGCCCGTCGGTCCGCGCACGGAGGTGACCACATAGGCTCCAATTCCCAGCATGAGCTGGAGCAGTACCAGCACGCCCAGCGCGCGCGCCAGGTGCCGGATCACCGGGCGGCTGGCTGGATCGCTCAGTACCCAGGTCGAAACCCAGCCGATCATGCAGGCGACGCTCAGCGCTCCGACGAGATGCCACGCAAGGCCGTGGCCGGTATGCCGCAGGACCGCACCGGCGATCAGTTGCAGAAGGATCATCGCCACAGTCGCCAGGCCGAGCCGCGGAGGCACGATCGACGACTCGTTCGCGCAACGGTCATTGCCCGCGCTCCAGCCGGGTGCACTCAGCACAGCCAGCAGAACGGCGAGACTCAAGCACACCTGGCCCCAGACGCCGTGCACCAGCGCCAGCGGCGTCGAAACCATGCGCACGCGCAAGCCGCCGAGCACGCCCTGAATACAGATGGCGACGAGCGTGGCCAGTGCCCAGCCGACCAGCGAGCGCCGCGCGGAAAAGTCGCGCAGGAATTCTCTTGCGCGCTGTTCGCGCCAGGACAGCATCAGCGTTGCAATCGCCAACAGGCCGACCGTCCACCCGAGCAGGCGATGACTGTGTTCCCACAACTGATGATCGACACGCAGCCAACCGGGGGGATTCACCAGATGCCCGTTAGACGTGGGCCAATCCGGAAAAGCCATCCCGGCGCCTTTGCTTGTGACGCCCGCGCCAACGAAAACCAGCGGGCAAACACAGATTGCCAGAGCGATAGCGAAGCGATTGAGCCAGACCGAACGATTCATTTCGTGTTGGTTGCAGGGTCTCAGGCTGAAGCGACCGCGGCCGCCGCCGCTGCGGCGTTGCGCAGGCGGCGCGCCCGCACCATCCAGAAGACGATGAAAGCCCCGATGCCGCCCAACAACGCGTAGGTAATACCGGCCATCACGATCACGCCCGAAATAGCGCCATCGACCAGGTTCGAATCCGACTGCCCGCCGCAAAGCGAGCAGGCCCGCGCCGCCGGAGCGAACATTAGCAATCCGGCCAGCGCTGCAGCGATCAGCGGTCGGAGATTGTGGTGCCGGCATCCTGCCGGCACCGGTGCAGCCGGGACGGCCGCACCACAAAATTGCGCAATCAGATTCACAGATAGCTCACGTTCCTGAGCTTGCGCAGGAACCACACGCCATACACCAGCAGCACGACCGTGAGTCCGAACGACATTCCGGCCGCGAAGAGCAGCGGATTGCCGCCGCTGCCGTCGCGATACTCACGAATGCACCAGACGCCGAACGCCACCGTCAGCAGCAGCGACGCCAGGATGAAAACAACATGAAAGGCCTTAAGCGACATCAGTGTGTCTCAGAATGCTCCCCGAGATCGCCATGCGCGGCGTGCACCGCGCCGACGACGGTGCGATCGTTGTGATGCACGACGCCCGACTGATTACCTTCCGTGGCCGTCGGCAGCAGCATCAGCACGCCAAACAGCACCACACATAGCCCGAGCGTCCAGTAAATGACCTTCACTTCCGAAATCAGATGCATGAAATACAGCGCCACCAGACTGCCCTTCGTACAGGCGATGAGCAGCGCGATGGCCACCGCCCAGGCGATGGGCGGATGAAAATACGACACCACGACGGTCAAAACCGTCAGGAACATCAGCGCGACGAAGACGCTGATGTAAATCCTCACGTGCTTCTTGAGATCCTCATGGCCGTGTGCGGTGCGTGCGTGTGCGTGCATAGCGCTTCCTACAACAAATATAGGGACGGAAACAGGAAGATCCAAACCAGGTCGACAAAGTGCCAGTAGAGCCCGGTGCACTCGATGCGGTTGGTGAACTGCTCGGGATGCTGCTGCCACCATTGGTTCGAGGTCGCCAGCAAATAGCTGAACACGATGATGCCGCCCAGCACGTGCAGCCCGTGCAGACCGGTCATCGTGAAGTAAACGGCGTAGAAGTTGCTCGTGCTCGGGAATGTGCCCACGTGGAACTTGTGCGAGTATTCGAAGTACTTGATAACCATGAACGTGCAGGCGCAGGCGATCGTCGCCGCCACAAACAGCTTGGCCCGGCCGAACTCGCCGATCTTCAGCGAATACCAAGCCATCACGACCGTCACCGACGACAGGATCAGCACGATGGTGTTGACGGTCGCCAGTGGAACATTCAGACCGGTCTCGGTATGCCGCGGCCAATGGTCGGAGCCGACCCGCAGCAGCACGTAGGTCGAGAACAGCGCCCCGAACAACATCACTTCGGAAGCCAGGAACAACCAGATGCCCAGCTTGGGGTTCGGAACGCCAGTCACCGGGTGAGGTTCAACGGTATAGGGAATCACGTCAGACACGGGTTCTCCTCGTGCTCAATACTCGAAATGTAGCGTCGCCCCTTGTGGGCGGCGCGCCGGGCACAAGGCCCGACGCTACAGATTCATGCTAGGTGCTGCGGCCAGAAATCGTGCGGCCGGCCGGGGCAACTGTACTCATACGGTCCACAATACACGACCGGCGCCATCGCAAAGTTTCCGTGCGGCGGCGGCGACGGCGCGGCCCATTCCAGCGTGGTCGCCTCCCACGGGTTCTGCGTCACCTTCTCGCCGGCCCAGATGCTGTGCAAGAAATTGATGATGAACGGAATCTGCGACAGGCCCAGCAGCCAGGCCGACATCGAGATGCCCTTCACCAATCCCAGCATGGCCGGGAAATTCTTGTACAAATCGTATTCGTTCGGGTCATAGCCGCGGCGGTGCCCGCCGTACATACCCTGGATGAACATGGGCAGGAACACGCCGTTGATGAACACCAACGACAGCCAGAAATGGACCTTGCCGAGCGTGTCATTCATCTTCCGTCCCGTCACTTTCGGGAACCAGTAGTACACGCCGGCAAACAGGGCGAAGATCGTGCCGGGCGCCACGACGTAGTGAAAGTGGGCGATCACATAATACGTATCGTGCAGGTGCACGTCGGCGCCGGTCAGGCCCAGCGGCAAACCGGTCAGCCCGCCGATGCCGAACATCGGCAGAAACGCCAGCGCGAACAGCATCGGCACCGTGAAGCGAATCTGCGCGCCCCACAGGCTGAGGATCAAACACGTCAGAATCACCACCGACGGGATCGAGATGATCATGGTCGTGGTCTGGAAGAAGTTGCTCATCTTGGTGCCCATGCCGGTCATGAACATGTGGTGCGCCCACACGATGAACGACATGAAACCCAGGAAAACGATGGCGTAGACCAGCGTGCGATAGCCCCACAGGGGCTTGCGGGTGTTGTTGGCGATAACCTCGGCCACGATGCCCATCGCCGGCAGGATCAGCACGTACACCTCGGGGTGCGCCAGGAACCAGAAAAGATGCTGCCACAGCAGCGGGCTGCCGCCGCCGACGTGACTGGTCAAGGGTTGCTCGCTGATCACCAGGCCGCTGGGTACGAAGAAGTTGGTGTGCGCCAAACGGTCCATGAGCTGCATGACGCCGGCCGCCTCCAGCGGCGGAAACGCCAGCAGCAGCAGGAACGACGTGACGAACTGCGCCCACACGAAGAACGGCAGCCGGAAGAACGTCAGGCCCTTGGCGCGAAGCTGAATGATCGTGACCAGAAAGTTGATCGAGCCCAGCAGCGACGACGTGATCAGGAAGATCATGCCGAACAGCCAGAACGTCTGACCCATCGAGGCGATGACCGAGAGCGGCGCGTAGGAAGTCCAGCCCGAGGCGGCCGCCCCGCCCGGCACGAAAAAGCTGGCCAGCATGATCACGCCGCCCACAAAGTAGCACCAGTAGCTGGTCATATTGAGCCGCGGGAAGGCCATGTCCGGCGCGCCGATCTGCAACGGCACGATGTAGTTGCCGAAGCCGCCGACGGCCAGCGGCACGACGCCCATGAACACCATGATGGTGCCGTGCATCGCACCGAGGGCGTTATAGAAGTCCGGCAGCATCACGCCCGCATTGACCAGCGAGGCCGGCAGGATGCGCCCGAAGATCGGAATCGGCTGGCCCGGATAGGCAAGCTGCCAGCGCATCAGCATCATCAGGCAGAAGCCGAACAGCAGGAAACACAGTCCCGTGACGGCATACTGGATGCCGATGATCTTGTGATCGACCGAGAACACGTACTTGCGCCAGAACCCCAGTTGGGGGTGGTGGGCGTCATGCCCGCCGTGCTGCTCTTCACGGTGATGGGAACTACTCATGCTGCTTTTTCCTTTACTGCCGCCTGCGTGCATGGTTGGCGTTGTCGTCCGCGCGTGGCCGGACGCTCTGGTCTGATGTCTCTGCGCCGCAGGAGCGCGCTAGGACAGCCCAGGGCAACGCCCTGGGACCTGACGGCGCCACAGGATGTGAAGCCCTGAAAGGGCGCGCCAATCACGCGCCGCAGATTAGCGCGCCCTTTCAGGGCGGACACTATCTCTTGCGCCTGCCGACCCAGGGCGTTGCCCTGGGCTTTCTTCGCGCAGGGCTTCGCCCTGCTAATCCTCTTCGAACTTGACATTCTTCTCGTCCTGTTTCATCTGCAGCCAGGCCGCGAACTGCTTGGCGGTTTCGATCACGACTGCGCCGCGCATCTTGAAATGGCTGTTGCCGCAAAGCTGCGCACAAACCACTTCAGCATTGCCTTCGCGCGTCGTCCCATCCGGCGCCGGCGGCGGCGGCGGCGGAATCTTCCGCTCATCCGCTTCGAACCAGATTTTCACCTCCATGCCCGGCAGCACGTCGTGCTGAATGCGCAGGTATGGAATGTGAAATCCGTGAATCACGTCCATCGAGGTCAGCCGCGCGATCACCGGTCGACCGGCCGGAACATGGAATACCGGGCTGACGACATCGTCCTTCGCCGCCGGATCGCTGTAATCCAAACCGATCGGGTTGCCCGCGCCGGCTTTGGCCTTGTTTGGATCGGTCCGGCCGAAGACGCCATCCGGGCCGGCGTAATGGAAATTCCATGCAAACTGCTGCGCCACCACGCGCACGATCAATGGCTTGCGGGCCGGGTCGGACGGGTTCTCTTCGGGGAATTCGTTCTTGATCTTGGCCCACACCGGCATCGACAGGAAGAACAGCAGGAAGACCTCGAACAAGACGATGAGGCCCTCGGCAACTTTGGAAGGCTTGGCATGGATCAATTCATACGAGGCCTTCTGTCCGGCGCGCTGCCGGAACCGGACCAGGCAATACATCATGAAAAATGCCCAGCCGACAAATAGCACGACCATGAAGACGTGCAGGATGTTGATCAACCGATCGACTTCCCAGCCGTGCTTGGAGGCGTCGAACGGGAACGGGTACCACCATCTAAACTGCATATCGCCAGAACTCCGTAGCGTCGCCCCTTGTGGGCGGCGCTGGCGCGCCGGCGCCGGGCACAAGGCCCGACGCTACTTGGAAACCATCTCCACATCCGCTTTGGCCGGTTCGCCGGCCTTGACGGTGACTTTCAGTTCCTTCGGCGGATACACCTCATGCCAAAACTGCAGCGTGTACTCGCCCGGCGGAACATCCCTGATCGTAAAGCCTCCGTCCTTATCCGTCACGGCGAAAAACGGATGCTCGAAAACGCCGCACCAGGCACTCATCCACGGGTGCACGTCGCACTTGATCGGGAAGATTTCCGGGCGCTTGAAGGTCTTGGTGATCGGTTCGCCAGCGGCCGGTTGGGGGGTATTGAACCCCTCGTTCTTCTCAGGTTTGGCATTGACGTTATGACTCGTGCCGTCGGCATTCTGGATCTTAAGCGTCTGTCCGACCATCATCCCGAAAACGTGTGGGCGGTACATGCAACCCTTCTGATCGAGCTCCACGGCTTCGGTCGGCGTCGCAAACTTCCGGTCTCCCAGACCATTCTTGATCGACACCAGCACGTAGCGGATTTCGCCGGCCGGGCCAACAACTTCGAGCTCGCTGCCGACCGGATTGGGGTGTTGATTCGAGCAGACCGGATCCTTGCCCTTCATTTGTTCACGCAAGTCTTTGCGCGGCGCCGCAGCATCCTTGCCACCCTTGAGCGTGACCTTGCCGCTGATGGTTCCGCTGTCGGCGGCGCGCACGCTGCCGCCCAGAGCGCCACAGACGGCCAGAGCTACGGCAATTCGTGCGATCATTTGATGTCGTGCGTCCCGCGCCCACGTTTAGCCGCAATCCGCCGCGGCGGATGCGCTGCGAACGGCGTCAACGCTTCGCGTGCCTTTCACTCCCGCCGCAGCGCGGCCCGCAGTTTACCCGCCGTGGCGGGGGCCTGCGGCTAAACGTGGCCAGCGGAGCCGACAACACCCCACACAAGTGGCACATCCGCCGTGGCGGGGGGCGACGCTACATTCTGAACCCTGAACCCTATTTCTTAGGCTCCAATTCCGCGTCGGCCTTGGCCGTGTCGCCGGTCTTGACCGAGACCTTCACTTCCTTCGGCGGATACACTTCGTGCCAGATCTTGATCGTGTACTCGCCCGGCGGCACGTCCTTGATCGTGAAATTGCCGTCCTTGTCGGTCACCGCGAAGAACGGATGATCGAACACGCCGCAATAGGCGCCCATCCACGGATGCACGTCGCACTTGACCAGGAACGGCTCCTCGGTGCGGGCGAAGGTCTTCTCGATGGGCGCGCCTTTGGCCGGCTGCGGGTTGTTAAATTCCTCATTCTTCTTGGGAAGCGCGTGCACATTGTGAAGCGTCGGATCGGTGTTCTTGATCAGTAGTTTTTGGCCGGCCATCATTCCAAACGCGTGGGGCTTGTAAACGCAGCCCTCCTGATCCAGTTCAACGGGTTCGGCCGGCGCGGTAAACTTCTTTTCGCCCAAGCCGTCCTTGATCCAGACCATGACGTATCGGATGCCGCCTTCTTTGCTGACCACCTCAGTTTCGTAACCGGCCTTCTTCTCTTTGTGCATGTCGGCGCACTCCTTGACCGCCGCCATATCGATCGCCTTGCGCTCGGCGGCCGCCGCCTGGCCCCCCTTGAGCGTCACCTTGCCCGTAATGCTGCCCGTGTCGGCCGCCAGCACGCTGCCCGCGCCAAACAGCATCGCCAGCGCGCCGACTGCCACCGAAGTCCGTCGATAGTTCAACATGATTGATCTCCTGTTCCAGGTCGAAACCCGGCAAGCATGAACCTTCGGAAAACCGGGCGTTTTATGGGTTCGCCCGGCAGTTTGCAAGTACTCTCATCCCTCAGTTATGGACGGCTGAGGCTCCGAGGGTATTCGTACGGGTGCCCCACCCTTCGCGGCTTTTTGCGAAGGGTGGGGGACTGAGGTCCCGTGCGTCGGTCCCCCACCCCTGACGTAAGGCGGTCAGGGGTGGGGCACCCACTAACCCGGATCGTCAAACTCCATCGGCTGGGTGGTCGGCTTCTTGGGCTGCTCACCGGCCGGTTTCTTGTCGCCGTCCTCGTCCTCGTCCTCGAATTTCACATTCGCCGGCGTCGCGGCCGCCGGGGCCGGTGCATTCGGGTCCGTCGGCGCGATGGCCGTGTGATTCCGGATGCCGGCGTTGTACAGATAATCCAGCAGCATCTCGATCTGCGCCCCGCCATCCGTGCTGAACAACTTCTCCAGCTCGACCCGTTTGTCGGGTGCCTGCGTGATGAACGCGCTCTGCGGATGCGGATGCCCATCCGGCCCGGGCGCCGGCGGGAAGAACTGCGGCATCTTCGTCCCCGGCTGAATCCAAGCCGGGTTCTGCACCCAGGTGCGCACCCATTCCTGCCGCAGCCGCCGGAACGCCAGGTTCAAATTCGGCGCGCTGGGATTCGGATTCGAGCCCTTCAGCGTTGGATCACCAAGCACGTGGCATTGCAGGCACTTGAGCTCCATCAACATGTTCTCGCCCTGCTCGAAGCGCTCCTGCGAGACGAGCGAACGCTGCGCTTCGTTGAACGGGTAAGGCACGTCATAGACCTGCTGCAGGAACCCCACGCGCTCCAGTACCTTCTGATAGGCGCTCGTCCAGTCCTGCGGACCCGACGTACGCGGATCGAAGTCAAAGCTCTTGGCCAGGCGCCGCTCGACCGCGAAATCCGCCAGGTAGCGGGCGCGCCGCGCCAGAGTCGGTTGGGCGAACCAGTCGCTGCCGGGCAGCGGACCGCTGCTCTTCTTCTCGCCGGCCTCGTCGCCCTGCGCCACGAGCGTCTCGGCCGCCGCCGCCTGGGCCTTGTCCACGTATTCGTGCACGACCCTGAGCCGTTTCTTCAACTGGTCCGCATCCTCGCCGGACAGGGCCGCGAAATACTGCACGAGCTTGTTCGACTCGTCGTGCGTCAGGTAGAAGCTCGGCATGCGAATCTTCAGCCACGGCCGCAGCATCTCGACGCTGTTCAGGAAGCTGTAGAGCCAATTGTGCTGAATCTTGGCCCCTTCGCCGCGCAGCGAAGGCGGCGCGTTCACCTCGTCGAAAACCTGCTCGCCCGCCTGCGTGACGGTGATGTACTGGTGCATCGGGGCGATGTTGTTTTCGATCTGATGGCAGCCGACGCAGTTCAGTTCGCGCGTCAGCAGCCGCCCCGCCGCGATTGGACCGGCATGCGTATCCTCATAGTTGACCGCCAGCTTCTCAGTCACGCGCGACGGCTTGCGCGACAGCAGAAACGTCACCAGCGCCTCGACCTGGTCGCGCGTGAAATAGAAGTTCGGCATCTTGAGCTTGTCGTACGGGCCCTTGAGCTTCTCGCGGTCCCAGATGCGCGGGTTGCGGAGCTTGTGATAGGCGAACGCCGCGTGCGTGTGGGTGATTTCCTCGCGGTCGTTGCCATGCGCCCAGAAGATCAGGTCCGTGTCCTGCTTCGGATAGACATTCTCGAAGATTTCCTTTTTCTCCTTCGAATCGCGCATGTCATCGAAGGCATCGTCATAGAAAGCGAAATCGAGCTGCCCGATCGGCTTTTCCGCCCAGGTGCTCAGGTCCGTACCCGGCGCCGTGGCGTCCTCGAAGCCCGTGATCTTGTGGCAGGCATAGCAGCCATAGTGCGCGACCATCTTGCTGCCCAGGTAAAGCAGCTTCTCGCTCTGCAGGTCCAGGCCCTTGACTTTGGCCTGGGCGAATTCGTGATTCTCGGATTTGGCCAGCCCGTCCACGAGCATCTTGGTCAGCTCGCCGCCCTCGTCGTTCATGACCGCCCGCGAGCGTCGCGCCGAGCGCTGCCCCGACAGCAACAGGAACATGAGGTCGTCGGCCATCTTCAGATGCTTCTCGTCCTGTGGGAAAGCCTTGGGGCTCCAGTTCTCCTGCTTGAGCGTCAAAAGGTACTCGGCGAGGTCCAGCGCCTCCTGATCCGTGAGGCGCAGGTTGGGCATGCGCGTCTTCTCGAAATAATGCTTAGGCTCTTTCAGCCAGGAGAACAGCCACGGCTTGCCGACTTTGGAACCGATGCCCGATAGGTCGGGTGCGTGACGCGTGAAGACCGGCGGGACGTAGGCGTTCTCCGCGTCGGGCGGCGGCTGCAGCTTCTCGGGATGCAGGGCGGCATCCAGCTCGCCGGGCAGATGCTCGATGGCGTACTGGGCCTGCTCCTCAAACGTCATTCCCTTGAAGCGATGCTCGGCCTTATCCTTCGCCAGTCCCTGCGTGCGCGCGACATCCTCGGAGATCCACTGCTCGGCGAATTCATGCAGGTTGGCATGGCACGCCAGGCAGCCGACCGTCTTGAACAACTGCTTCCCGTTCTCGGCGTCGCCCTTGAGGTCCTCGGGCATCGGAACCGGCTGCCACTCTTTGCTGAGCGTGAAGAGGTAATGCGCGATGGCCGACACCTCGGTCTCGGTTCGCAGCACCGGCTCCGGATCGCTGGCGTTTTCGCTGCCGGGGCGGCTGTTCTCCTGCATGAACAGGTGTGGCATCCAGGTCGAGGGGCGGAATTTCTTGGGATAGAAGACCCACTGCTCGACGAAATCGCGCTCGAGCTTGGTCGCCACCTGCGTCAGTTCGGGCCCGACTTTGCGGCTGTCGTTCAGCCCTTCGACTGCGTGGCAGTTGATGCAGCCGGCCTTCGTGAAAAGCTGGCGGCCGAGATTGATCTGCCGACCGACCGGCTCGAACTCGAACCGCGAGACATCCGCGACTTTCGTGTGGCACTTGCTGCAGCTCGCCTCGGTGTATTTGGGCGGCAGCATCATGCGGTCCCAGTAGTGCTGGATCGTGTGGAAGTCGATGTTCGGCACGCCGGCGGCAGTCACATAATACTTCTGTCCCCACTCCTCGGCCTCGTCGTGACTCTTGGGCGTGTGGGCCGCCTGAACGAAATCGGTCTCCTGCGGGTTGCCTTCGTGGCACACCGTGCAGCCCATCGTGGCCATCGGGTGCGGCGAATCGACGTTGACGAACAATTCGAGATCGGGATGCGCCAGCAGCGGCTGGCCGAGATCGATCTGCTTCAGGCCGGCTTCTTTGAGGTACAGATTTACCGTCGCCAGCAGGCGCTTGTAGTACAGGTTGCGCTGCGTCTTATCGAGCACTGCCCAATAGTTCGTCACCTTGCCGAGCACGTCGGCCGGCTTGACGTCCTTGAGCGGCGGCGGCTCGGGCGCCGGCAGCGGCGTCTTGCCGTCCTTGATGCGCTGCTCGTTAATCGCCGGCAGAGCATGCTCGAGCCGCTTGGCCAGGGCCTCCTGCGTGAACAGCTTGTTGTCGATCGCGATATGGCAGGTAGTGCAGCGGTCGGTCGTGTAGCTTTCCAGGTAATTCAGCCGCTGCCGCACCTCAGGCAAGACGAGTTGATTGACCTGCTCGCGCGCCGGCGTGCCCTTGGGCGCGGTAAAGTCCAGCAGCGGGGCATTGATCACCTTCTTGACCAACCAGTCGCTGTATTGCCGATAGCGATTGGCGGCGTCGTTCACCTCTTTGGTCAGGCCATCGAACTTCTTCTGCGCCGCCAGGACCTCGGCATCCACGGCCTTGAGCTGATTCCGCAGCGCGGTCAGGTGGTCCTCGGCCTCGTCCTTGTTCAGCCGAAACTGCGTGTATTCGTCGGTCTCCTCGGCCAGGCGCGCGGCGAGATCCTTGGTGCGGGGGTGCTCCGGACCATAAGCCGTCGCCACCTTTTCGTATTCATCCTGCGTGACCTTCAGCAACGCATCGCGCTTGGCGAAGGGGATCGAGACCACGTCCTTGTGCTCGACCGCTCCCTTGATCTGCTTCTCCAGCATCGGCCGCGACGGATTCTTTTCGGCCTGCTGGCGCAGTTCGGGCCAGCGCGGTGTAGCTGATGCAATCTGCTGCTCGATTTGCTGCACGGCGCCGCTGGCCTGGTCGAAGGCGCTTTTGCGTTCCTGAGTGGTCGGATGGTTGGGGCCCAGATTGCCTTGTGCCGCCTGCCACGCGATGCGCCGCTCGTGCTGCGTTTTTTGCGCCGACCTGAGGCTGTTGATCAGCTTGGCCTGCTGCTTCTCGATGCCCAGCAGCTCCTGCTCGGCCTTGTCCTTGACCGCGTCGGCCTCGTCGCGCTTGCGTTTGGCGGCGTCGATGCCCCGTTTGGCCTCGTCGCGCTCCTTGACCTTGTCCTCGCGCTGCGTCTCGACGTAATCCAGATGGGCCAGCGCCGCCTGCGCCGTGGTATAGCCGCGCTGGAAGCCGCGCCACGGACGCTCGTAGTCCACGTAGATCAGCCAGAACAGTGCCGCCAGCAGACCCAGGCTGGCCAGCGCGAACCAGCGATGCAGCTTGCCCATGTGGCGGAGCGTTTCAACCGGTATCGGCATCCGTTAACCTCGACTCGGCACAACTGCGGTGTTGTGGTGCAGGCATCCTGCCTGCACCGTGCAGCCAAGATGGCTGCGCCACAATTCCTGAATCCTACACGTTAAAGAACAATTCCGTGATGCCCACGATGTAGTGCAGGTTCAGCGTCCAGCGCAGCACCATCTTGATCGGCACCAGCATCATCCACAGCAGCAGTTCGACCATGATCACGTAACGGATCAAGCCCATCGACGCGTACATCTTGCGGAAGACCAGCTTGTAGAGCATGAAGGGCAACCCGATGAAGTAGAGCAACAGCAGCACCAGTCCCGGCGACTCACGGATCCAATAGTGCTTGAAGGGCCCGACGTCTTCCGTCGGAATCCCGCGGCCCATGATCTTGATCCAGAACAGTTCCTTGGGTTCGAGGTTGACCAGGGCGGCCGGGCGGTGCGGGTCCCAGTATTCGTAAGGACCGAAGAAGTTCCAGTTCGGCCCGCGCAGGAACGTGCCGAAGATGATCAGCACCACCCACATGATCAAAAACCCGCTCAGGAACATGGTGATGGCGAACTTGCGTTCCTTGAAGGTGTAATAGCCGTTGCCGCGCGGGTTCTTGTCAATGAAAGGTACGGCGATGAGCCCGACGATGATCAGCCCCGGCAGCAGCACACCCGCGATCCACGGATCGAAATAGACCAGCAGCTCCTGCAAGCCGAGGAAATACCACGGCGCTTTGGCCGGATTGGGCGCGACGCTCGGATCGGCCGGCTGCTCCAGCGGCGCGCGGAGAATGATGGCCCACACCATCAGGAACACGCTGCACAGCACCAGGCACACGAGCTCGGTGTAGACCAGGTCCGGCCAGACCAGCACCCTATCGTCGGAGCCGGCCTCGATCAGCGGCAGCCCCTTTTCGGAGTTCGTATCGTTGACCGCCGCCTGCCGGAACCCCAGCCAGATGCACAGCATCACCGAATAGATCATCATGGTGATGGGCACGTTGTCCGGCTTCTTGATGATTGCCATGAAGTCCGGATCGAAGGCGCTCAGCGCATAGAACGAAGTGAAGACGATCAGGATGGTCAGCGCCACCTTCGGCCGCGTCAGCTTGCGATAGCCTGCCAGAAAAGCCGCCAGCCCGATCACCGACAGAATCAGGAACGGCTCCGGCCGGCAGATGCGGTTGATGAAGTCCTTCAGGGCTTCAATGGTGGCAGCCGCGAGAAGCGGATGTTCCATTTCGTCTCACCTACAGCGGTCCACTAATCCCGCCATCCTTACGAATGCGCCAAAAATGCAGCGCAATCAGCACCGTCACCACGACGGGAATGAACACGCAGTGCAGTACATAAAAGCGCAGCAGTGCGTTCGGTCCGACGAACGTTCCGGCCAGCAGGCCGAAGCGCGCATCATCGCCCGCGTGCACCAGCGGCACGTCGCCCACCTTGATGAGCGAGGCAATCGGGCCTTCGTTGCCCAGGAACGGCGTGGCCCGGGCCATATTCGAGCCCACCGTGATGGCCCACATCGCAAGCTGGTCCCACGGCAAGAGATAGCCGGTGAACGACAACAGCAGCGTCAGCACCAGTAGGATCACGCCCACGCCCCAGTTGAACTCGCGCGGCGGCTTGTAGCTGCCCGTCAGGAAGACGCGCAGCATGTGCAGCCAGATGGCGATCACCATGGCGTGCGCGCCCCAGCGGTGCATCTCGCGCAGCAGGCCCATCGTCACGTGCGCCCGCAAGCCTTGGATATCGAAATAGGCGTATTCGACCGTCGGGCGGTAATAGAACATGAGCAAGACGCCCGTCAC
>DASXUA010000062.1:0-2691 GCA_036505095.1 Phycisphaerae bacterium | reverse complement strand
ACGTGGGCCGCACTGATCGATTGCGACAGCGTCTTGGCGAGCATTGTCGGCCGGGCTCAACGCACAACAGCGCGCCGTTTGCTTTCCTCCTTGCGCGGAAATCCACGAGGAATACGAAAGCCGCGTATGGTAGGGATGGCTCACGTGCCCACCTCTCAGGACAACCGACGTTTGCCCGCGCGTTCACGTCAGCAAAGAGGCGGGTGAGGGAGATGGATGTCAGGTTTGTGGAGGAGCGGGATCCGCTCCGACAGGCGTTGCTCGAAATCTACGTGGCAGTTTCGCTTAAGACGCTGAACAACAGTTTTGAAAATCACTGAGGAGTTCTGCGCCGATCGAGCGGTCGGAGGACCGAAGCGAAGGAGCACGCGATGAAGAAAACGATTGCGGACCTGAACGTCGCCGACAAGCGCGTGCTGGCGCGCGTGGATTTCAATGTGCCCCAGGATGAGTCTGGGGCGATCACCGATGATCGGCGGATTCGGGCGGCGCTGCCGACGATTCGCAAGGTGCTGGACGACGGTGGGCGGCTGATTATGATGAGCCATCTGGGTCGGCCGGAGGGCAAGGACCGTGCGGCGGATGCAAAATTCACGCTCGCGCCCGTCGCCCAGCGGTTGTCCGAAGCGCTCGAGCAGCCGGTGCCGCTGGCGCCGGACTGCGTCGGCCCGGAAGTAAACAAAGTGGCCGAAGGGTTGCGCGACCGGCAGGTGCTGCTGCTGGAAAACCTGCGGTTCCATGGGGCGGAGCAGATCAAGGACAAGGATACGGCCAAAAATCCCGACCTGCGCAGGCACAAGGACGAATTCGCGCGCCAAATCGCTCAACTCGGTGACATCTACGTCAACGACGCCTTTGGCACGTGCCACCGCGACAACGCGAGCATGCTGACCGTGCCGCAGCTCATGGCGGGCAAACCCCGCGTCATTGGATTCCTTGTCGAAAAGGAGCTGAAGTTTCTGGGCGATGCGCTCTCAAAACCGGCCCGGCCGTTTGTGGTGGTGCTGGGCGGCGCAAAGGTCTCAGACAAGCTCGGGGTCATTCGCGCCTTGCTCGGCCGATGCGACACGATCCTGATTGGCGGCGCGATGGCGTACACCTTTCTGGCAGCCGAAGGTAAGCAGGTCGGCAAGAGCCGCATCGAGCCGGAGTTGTTTGAAGAAGCGCGCGAACTGCGCCGCGCAGCCGGCCAACGCCTGAAGCTGCCGGTCGATTCGATCGCGGCGCCGCGCATCGAAGCCGACGCTCCAACTCAAACGTGCGCGAATGGTGTTCCGGACGAATTGATGGGGCTGGACATCGGTCCGGAAACCATCGAGCAATTTCGCGGCGCGCTGGCGTCCGCCAAGACGGTTTTCTGGAACGGACCGATGGGCGTTTTTGAGGTGCAGCCGTTCGCGAACGGAACGCTGGCCATCGCCCGCGCGCTGGCCGAAGCGACGCGCCGCGGGGCCGTCACGATCATCGGCGGCGGGGACAGCGCGGCCGCCGTGGACGCGGCCGGTCTGTCGGAGCAGATCACGCACATCTCCACCGGCGGCGGCGCCTCGCTGGAGTTTCTGGAAGGCAAGCCGTTTGCGGCCATCGAGATTCTTGATAATGCGTGAAGGGCGCGCAAAGACGCAAAGGCGCAAAGAGCCTTAGCCGCGAAAAGGCACAGAAGGCGCAAGGGATTTCCTTTGCGCCTTTTGTGCCTTCTTGCGGCCGCATTTCTTGGCGCCTTGGCGCCTTTGCGCGAGAATCTCCCGCGTGAGTGCCGCTGAAATACTTTGGCGACCATCGCCCGAGCGCGTGCGTGGCTCGCAGATGTACGACTTTCTGGACCGCGTGGCCGACCGTTTCGGCATCGCCCGCGAATGGGAATCGTTGCGGGGCTGGGCCATCGAGCAGCGCGCGGCGTTCTGGCCCGAGTTTCTGCAGTACGCGGGAATCCAACTCTCGGCGCCCTGGTCGCAGGTTTACCGCGGCGTCAACATGTACGATTGCGAATGGTTTGCTGGTGCGAAGCTCAATTATGCGCGGCATCTGCTGCGGTTCGACGACGATCGGCTCGCGATCATCAGTGAAGACGAGCGCGGGCTTTCCGCATCGTATACGTATCGGCAGCTTCGCCTGGAGGTCGCGCGCTGTGCGCACGCGCTGCGACGCGAAGGCGTCAAGATCGGCGACCGCGTCGTCGGCTACCTGCCGAATATCCCTGAGACGGTGATCGCCATGCTGGCGACGGTGAGCCTGGGGGCGATCTGGTCGAGCTGCTCGCCGGATTTCGGCATCCAGGGCGTGCTCGATCGTTTTGGACAAATCGAGCCGGTCGTGCTCTTCACGGCCGACGGCTATACCTACAACGGCAAGGCTTTCGATTCGCTTGAGCGCGTGCGCGGCATCCTGGACAAGCTGCCCAGCGTCCGACGCGTCGTCGTCGTCCCATTCCTGAACGTAGCGTCGCCCCTTGTGGGCGGCGCCGGCGCGCCGGCGCCGGGCACCAAGCCCGACGCTACAGGACTCAGGACAGCCCGCACTTGGCGCGATTTTCTGGGGCCGGTCGACACACCCGCCCCGCCGCTGACGTTCGAGGAGGTCCCTTTCGATCATCCGCTGTTCATCATGTACTCCTCCGGCACGACCGGACTGCCGAAATGCATGGTGCACGGCCACGGCGGCACGCTGCTCCAGCACATGAAGGAGCTGATG
>DASXUA010000061.1:0-6523 GCA_036505095.1 Phycisphaerae bacterium | reverse complement strand
GTCATCACCACGCTATTGGTGAATGCGGGCCGCGCCCGCTACATGTGGATCACCGTGGTGCCGATGTGCTGGGTGCTGATCACGACCACCACCGGCGGGATCACGCAGATCGTCCTGCAGTTTTGGCCGATGGCTACCGGGCCTGGTGCCAAGCCGGGCGATGTGCTGAAAGGTTGGATGAATATCGGTCTGATCGGCGTCATGATTGCCTGCGCCGCCGTGATCGTGGCGCAGTGTGCGGGCCGCTGGCTCGCCGCCTTGCGTGTGCCGCCGAGCGTGCGAGTTCCCGGCGTAATCGACTGATCGTGCCCTGTACGAATCGTCATACCATCGGCTAAAATAATGACGGCGGACGGGTCGTTCTGGACAGGGCGCGCCGTCGCGCGGAAAATCGCAAGCCCTTGCGGCGGCGTACCCAAGTGGACCAAGGGGACGGATTGCAAATCCGTTATTCATGGGTTCGAATCCCATCGCCGCCTGTTCCTTTCGCGGGGTGCATGGTTACGAATTAGCCGGACTTGCCGCAACCGGCGGGCAGGATCTTTCTCAGAATGGCATGTCCGATCGTCCGCCCCCGGCAGCGACGTTGCTATCATCCCGTGATGGCGATAAGCGCGCGCAGTCCCCGAGAGAACAATTCGGATCGGGAAATGCCGTGAGCGCGGGCGAGCCGCTCTGCCTGGCGCAGCAGGTCGCTCTCGATGCTTAGGGACACGATCCGAGTGCCGCGGCCTTTACGCGGTCGCCCACGGCGCCGGGCGCGCGCGTGAAGGCTGCGCTGTGCGGCGGTGAGCGGCTGATTCTTGTCATCCTCGCTGAGCGCCGCGCACTCGTTGTAAAACTGCTCCTTCTGGGCACCGGTCAGCGCTTCGAAATCGAAGGACCCGTCCGGACGGACGTAGGCTGCCCATGGTGATCGTCCTCGTTTTCGACGCGTCATGGTTTTCTCCTGCGCCGACGCCGCTTCTCTCTGCCAGCCATCGGACGGGCGTGGATAACGTAGAACGTCCCATCCGGATCGATTACATAGACTACCTGGATAAATCGCCCACCGGCGCCGTGCCCTTGAACCCGATACTTGTTATCGCCGACGTGACGAACCGGGCCGCGGCGAACGAGCACTTCGGCCTCGGCCGGAGCCACACCGTGACGGGTGGCGTGGTCCAGGTTCCATTCATTCCAGCGGAACGCCACCGATAGATTATTAGGAAAATCCCTGGCTGAGTCAACGCCGCCAGGGCGGAGGGTCTCATGTTGGTCATGCAACGGGCGCGCAGCCCTTTTCTGGCTGCGGTCCGCTGACGCTTCGAGCACGGCCCTGGCGGACGGCCAGCGCAACCGGATAGGGTGCGAAGACCAGCAGCGCCGGCCAGAGTGGCGCGCTCCAGCGGTAATAGGTGATCGGCTGACTGAATAGGGAGGTCGGTCCGGGATAGGTCTTCCGCTCAATGATACACCCGGCATGCTGTCTGCAACTATCCGCCACGTTCGGATCATTGAATTGGGTCCGTAGTAGTGCGATCTGTCCTCGGGAGCATTCTACGGCCGTCCAAAGCCGCTGATGCAGCGCGTTCCAGTAATGCGCGTTTTGAGCCGCCGCGGGCCAGACTGGCAGGCGCCAGCTCCATTCGACCTTCATCCGCTCCTCCCAGTGTTGCCGGATGAGATAGGTGACGCGCAGCGGCGCCCAGAATGACGAAACGCAGAGCAGCGCGGTGATACCGGTCAGCAATGTGGACCCACCCAGCGCCGCAACGCGAGCTGCCGGCCGAAGCAACGGGCGCGGCGCCGGACGGTTGGGCTTGACCCGGCCGCATTCCGAGCAACGGCCCGATTCGTTGCCCGTCAGATCGTACCCGCACCCTGGGCAACAGCCCCGCTGCCAGCGGCCACGCCGCCGCAGCGGACCACGCAGCACCCGCGCCAGCGGATAGACCGAGAACAGCAGCAACGCCGGCCACAACGGTGCTCGAATCGCACGCACCAGAATCTTGTTGCTTACCGGATTCGTGGTCGTCGTAGGGAGTGGGCCGGCGGCCCAGGCGCGCGTCAGAATCTCGGGGTCCTGCTCGTTGCGAACGAAGCCGAATCCCGCGAATCCATGATCGACTTGGGTGACCCGGGTCGCGCGCGGCACGGCCGTGAACCACGCAGCCCGCAGGCCACCATGCGTCACCATCATGCCGAGCAGCCTGTCACGCGGCACATGAAAAGCGTGGGCCCAGCCGTCCAGGCGCCCGCGCGATAACTCGCGCGAACTGATGCTCGTGATCATCCAATCGTGATAGGCGTAGCTCTCGGGGGTCGTCAGGTCGCTGACGGCCTTCGTATGCACGAATCGGCCGGCCAGCCATAGCGACATCGTCAGCGCAAATGGCATCAGCAATGCGACGGAGATGCATCGGCGGATCAACATTCGCGGCCTCGGCGCGCCGGGCGTCGCAGCTACGCGCCCGACAGGTACCTCGCATGCACTGTGCCTGATATGCGCGTTGACGATCAGGATTTCACCATCCGGTTGCGGTACGGCACGGCGGCCGCGCCTTTGTTCTCCCACGTTGAGCCATCATTGAGGTATGGCGATGGCTTCGAGTCCCGTCGCTGCCTTTCCCATCGACTTGCCGCGTTTCCAGCTTGCCGGTTGTGATTTATAAGCTACAATAAAGCGGGTGTTCGAGGTCTGGCATTACCTGACGGCGTCCGGCAAGAACGTGGTCGAGGAATGGCTGGACTCGCTGCGCGACGACGAGGCTGAGGCACGGATTGTCGCCCGGCTCGCCCGTTTGGCGGGCGGCAACTTCGGTGATTGCAAGCCGGTCGGTAACGGCGTCTTGGAACTGCGGATCGATTGGGGCTCGGGATACCGCGTTTATTACGCGATGGCGGGGCGCACGGTCGTACTCCGGCTGTGCGGCGGCGACAAGCGAAAACAGACGGGCGATATTCAGCGGGCGATCCGCTATTGGGAGGATTACCAGCGAAGGACGGCAAAGCCATGAAGAACAGGACGAGCGTTTCTCACGACGACGTCATGGTCAAGAAGCTGCGGAAGAATCCGGCCTTCGCCGCGGAATATCTCAAGGCGGCCATGGAAGACAGCGACGAACCCAAGGTGTTGCTCATCGCGCTGCGGCATCTCGCCGAGGCCAAAGGAGGCATCGCCAAAGTCGCGAAAGCAGCGCACGTCGAGCGCGAGAGCCTTTACCGGGCTCTGTCGCTACGTGGCAATCCCCGTCTTTCGACGCTCCTGGCTGTGACCAAGGCACTCGGTCTGACCATAACAGTGCAGCCGACGCATTGATTCCGTGTCGTTGAAGGCAAGCGGACACAAGTCCGTCACTGGACTCGAATCCCATCCGCATCTCACGTCCGCTTCTGCCCGACCTATAATTCCCCGCCCCGAGGGTAAGTTAAGAAGGCGGTGCGGCGTCGTAGCCGATACCGATGATGAATGAGACCGGATAAACCGTTGGGACATAAGAGCTATGGCACGATCGGGCACCTGCCCGGCAGCCGGCAGGGCCGCGATGATGTGGGCATCGGGCCGGGGCAGGCGCGCATCTGTCTGGAGAAGGCGCGCGATCGACACGACCGCATCATCGTGCAAGAGAAGCTCGACGGCACGAATGTCGCGGTCGCGAACGTCGGCGGGCAAGTGATCCCGCTGATTCGCGCCGGCTATCCGGCCGTCAGCTCGCATTACGAACAGCATCGGCTCTTCGCGGTCTGGGTGTTTGAGCGGCTCGACCTGTTCGCGTTCCTGAAGCCCGGCGAGCGCCTCGCCGGCGAATGGCTGGCGCAGGCCCACGGCACGCGCTACCAACTGCGGCACGATCCCTTTGTCGCCTTCGACATCATGCGGAACGGCCACGAGCGGGCGCCGTTCGACGAATTCGTCGAGCGCATCGCCGGCAAGCTGACGACCCCGACCATGCTGCATACCGGTGGTCCATGCGCGATTGCCGCGGTGATGGCCATGCTGGGCGAGTTCGGCTTCCACGGCGCGCTCGATCCCGTGGAGGGCGCGGTGTGGCGCGTCGAACGTCAGGGCCGAATCGACTTCCTGGCCAAGTACGTCCGCCCCGACAAGATCGACGGCTGCTACCTGCCCGAACTGAGCGGCGGCGAGCCGATCTGGAACTGGCGACCATGACCATTGTGGTGCAGGCGTGTCGCCTGCACGCGGCGACCGTCGCAGTTGTGGTGCAGGCGTCTCGCCTGCATAGTGCGCACATACCTGGCCTGCACCGGCCGCCACGTCAGGACCTTCCTACCGCTCGCGCTTGCGCGGCCCTATACTGCCCGCATGCCCAAGCTGTTTTTGTTCGAAGACGCCGCCTACGCAGATCTGCTGCCGCTGACCTACTGGCGCAGTGTCTTCGAGCTGCGCGTCGGGCGGCGCATCCTGCTCGACCGCATCGCGCAGCGCCTGGGCACGCCCATCTCGGGCATCTGGACGCGCGACTGGATCGCGGCCGTTGCGGGTGAGCGCTGCTCGTTGCCCGTGAACCGGCCGGTCGATGCCGATTGCGTGCTCGTCAACGGCTTGTGGCCGATGACGGCACCGGTCACCTTCGCTCCCGCGCCGTTCATCGGCATTGGATCAGATGACCGCGTGGCGTACATCGCCTGCGACGCAGCGCTGGCCAAGCGCTTGACGCCGGCGGTGCTGCTCGATGTGGAGGCGACCGTCGAGTTGGTCCGCGAGTTTCCTCACGGCCCCATCAATGCCGACTTGCTCCGCCATCCCTGGGACGTGGTCCATCGCAGCGCTGAATTGCTGCGCAGCGATTGGTCCGGCGTCGAGGACGCGGCCATCATCGGCCTGGTGCACGCATCGACTGTGCTGGTCGAGCCGCGCCGTATTCACATCGGCGACGGCGCCATCGTCAAACCGCTGTGCGTGCTCGACGCCTCCGACGGCCCCGTCTATGTCAGCGATAATGTGATCGTCGAGCCGCACTCAGTCCTCATGGGCCCGATCTACGTCGGCGTCGGCACGCTCGTCCGCCCGCACGCCGTGATCCGCGGCGGTACATCGGTCGGTCCGGTCTGCAAAGTCGGCGGCGAGATCGACGCCTGCGTTATCTCCGGGTATTCCAACAAACAGCACGACGGCTTCCTGGGCCATGCCTACGTCGGTAACTGGGTCAACATCGGCGCTGGCACGACCAATAGTGATTTGAAGAACACGTATGGAGCGGTTCGGGCCGCCACACCGCACGGCGAGGCCGACACGGCCCAGATGTTCTACGGCGGCGTCATTGCCGATCACGTCAAGCTCGGGATCAACCAATCGATCCCGACCGGCGCCTCAATCGGCTTCGCGGCCACGATCGCCAGCAGCCGCATCGTCCCCAAGTTCGTTCCATCGCTGGCCTGGCTCACCGATGCGGGTATCACCGTGGGCGACACCGAGCGTCTGATCGCGACGGCCCAGAAAGTGATGTCGCGCCGCCACACCGCCCTCAGCGAAGCGGAGATCAAGCTCTTCCACCACATCGCCGGCAGCGCCCAGCAAATCGAAATTGGCGCTCGCGGGATGGGTCCGAGTGAGCGGCGGGGTTGATCCCCGTCGCCGGAGACGTAAGAAGTGCAGAGCCGCTCGTCGCTTTCGTGCCCGAGTTGGTGAATAATTACGGATGCTTGGCGAATCCCTTGAGGGCATGAGCCCCTGGAGAGTCAAGAAGGTGAAATCAATCGGCGTCGCATACGTGTTGTGGTTCTTCCTGGGAGTCCTCGGAATCCACCGCTTCTACCTGAACCGCGTGGGCACCGGGGTCCTGTGGCTGCTGACCGGCGGTTTGCTCGGGATCGGCTGGCTGGTCGATCTA
This sequence comes from Phycisphaerae bacterium, assembly GCA_036505095.1. Lineage (GTDB taxonomy): Bacteria > Planctomycetota > Phycisphaerae > UBA1845 > UBA1845 > DASXUA01. The sequence goes on along the minus strand of DASXUA010000061.1, from coordinate 689 downwards.
TTCCTGATCCCGGGCATGGTCCGCCAGGCGAACTTGGAAGAGGCCGTCATGCGCATCGGCACCGCCCCACCGCCGGCCGCCATGCCCGGACTGCGCGTCATCTACTGCACGCATTGCGGCGCCCCCATGCAGGTCCCCGTCGGCGGCACCGGCCGCCAATTCGCCTGCCCCTCCTGCCGCACCGTCCTCGCCGCGCCGGCTTAATCGCAACCCCTCGCAGGAGCGGTCTCCGACCGCAATTCTCCCTCGCACGAGAATCCCGCCTGCCCCTGACGAAAACAGGTCCTATAGGACCCTATCAGCCAGGGACGCCGTGATCCCGCCCCGTCCCTCTGCGAAATTCGCGGATCATGCGATCGGACTGCCAAGCGCCGGCGTCAGACGAGGCGAATTCCAGGTTTGGGCGCGGATAGAACGCGGCCGATCGTGGCGGCGCAAGGCGTGCGGCGCGCGGCCAGGGCGGTCAGGAGGCCTTCGGTGCGCGCGGTTGGGACGCTCAGCAGCAGGCCGCCCGATGTTTGGGCGTCGGCCAGGACGCTCACCAAGTCCGGATCGACGCGACCGACGTTCAAGCGGTCGCCCAGATGAGCGCGATTCGATTTCTCAGCGCGGGTCAAGACGCCGTCGCGCGCCAGTTGCAGCGCCAGGTTCATGAGCGGAACTTTGGCGGCTTCGATTTCAAGCAGCGT
>DASXUA010000060.1:0-4015 GCA_036505095.1 Phycisphaerae bacterium | reverse complement strand
GAAACGAGCGCCGCCCAGAAACTCCAGTACCAGTCCCTTCCCGGCGATCTGAACCTGGATGGCGCAAGCAACACCCAGGACCTGCTGGCGCTGGTGCAGGCGCTCAGCAACGGCAGCGCGAACCAGCCGAGCAACTGGGCGCGTTACGACGTCGATCGCAGCACGCAGCCAGTCGCACGCGTCAACACGCAGGACCTGCTGCGCGCGGTGCAGCTTCTGAACGGCGTCAACACCACGCAGATATTCAACGGCGCGATGGTCGCGCCGTGCCCATAGACCCTTGGAATCGAGTCAACAAGGAGGTGCACGATGAGTGCATGCAGTAATCTGTTTCGTTCGGCGTCCTTTCGCCTGTTGGCGGTGAACGCACTGCTACTGGGTATTGGAGCGGCGGGCGCGCAGGCGCAGTTCTCGTTCGGTCCGGCCGCAAGTATCGCGATCGCGATCCGACCGGACGGCGTGGCGGCGGGGGATTTCGATCGCGACAGCGATCTCGACTTGGCCGTGTCGGCCGAAAATCCCGATCGGGTCGTGATCCTCACGAACACCGGCGGGGTCCTCGCAGTGACGGCGAGTTACCCAGTCGGCGCGGACGTCGGCGTGGGCTTCATCGCCGCCGCCGATCTAGACGGCGACACCGACGCTGACTTGGCGGTCGCGCTGCAGAACACCAACACGGTGATCATTCTGCTCAATCAGGGAAATGGCACGTTTGTGCTGGGCGCGAGCACGAGCGTCGGCTCGAACCCCAAGCACATCGCGGTTGGTGACTTCGACGGCGACGTGGACCTGGACCTGGCCGTGGCCAATCGCGATTCGAACAACGTCACGATCCTCAGGAACAACGGCAACGCGACCTTCACCACGGCCACGGTCAATGTCGGAGTCGAGCCGCGCGCCGTGGCTGCGGGCAACTTCGACGGCGATGGCGACCTGGATCTGGTGGTTTCGAATCACGGCAGCCGCACACTGTCGATCATGACAAACGCCGGCACCGGAACGTTCACGTTGACGGGCACGCTCTTCGTTCCAGCGACGGTGCGGCCGGACGGCGTCGTCACCGGTGATTTCGACGCCGACGGCGACATCGACATCGCCACCGCGACGTCGGACCCCGCGTTCAACTTCGCGACCATCTTCCTGAACAACGGCGCCGGATCGTTCTCAGGTCCGTTCAACTATCCGGTGGGTGCGCTGAATCCCGGGTCGATCGTGGCGGCCGATTTCGATTGCGACGGCGACCTCGATCTGGCGACCGGCAATGAGGATTCGGGCAACGTGTCCGTTCTGCCCAATAACGGCAGCGCGATGTTTGGCGCAGCGCTGCTGCTGGCAACCGGCGCGCACCCCGACACGGTGGCCGCCGCGGATCTGGACGGCGACGGACTCGCCGACTTGGCAGTGACCAACCGGGACTCGGACACGGTGTCGATCCTGATCAACAACACCGTCCCGTCGTGCGGCGCGGCGGTGCCGGTCGATATCGTTTCGGCCAATCCGCCGGCCTCCAGCCCGTACGTGCCGGGACAGCCGTTCCGGGATGTGCTGCAAAACACAAGCGTGTCATTGCTGCCGCAGGGGATCGGGGCGGCCGGCACGCCCAGCGAGGGCGGCGTGGTTTACGCCACGATCAGCGTCACGTTCAGCGGCGCACCGTCGCCGTCTCCAAGCGCGGCGAACATCACGCTGCCCTGCACTGATGTTGCCGGCAACGGCCAGGGCGATTGCCCGATGGTCACGGGCGTCAGCGGCAGCGGCGCCGGACCGTGGCAGATCAGTTTGAGCGGCGTGATTCCGGCGCGCGAGTGCGTGACCTTCACGTTCGCTGGAACGACGGCCGGGCAGAGGCTGCAGTATCAGAGCCTGCCGGGGGACACCAACCTGGATGGGACCTCGTCGACGCAGGACCTGCTGTTCCTGGTCCAGCGGATCAACGACGGGACGGCCAACCAGCCCGACAACCTCGCGCGGTTCAACATCGACCGCAGCGCGCTGCAGCCGCCGCACGTGAACACTCAGGACCTGCTGCGTCTGGTGCAGCTCCTGAACGGCGTCAACGCGTCGCAGGTATTCAACGGCGCGACCGTCGCGGCCTGTCCGTAATCAGCGGCCGCACTCGACCGACGTTGTAGTCACCGCCCGGGCGGGACGCATTCCCGCCCGGGCTTTCACGAAATGGAGAAGAGCCATGTTCACAGCACTCAAACTTCGAGTCCTGGCCGCAGCCGCCGTGCTTCTGGCGAGCTGCCTGGTGAAAGCTCAGGATTTCCGCTACAGCGTGACCGTCATCGATCCATTGCCGGGCCACGCCTATGTCTCAACCAACGCCATCAACAATCATGGCGACGTCGTCGGCGTGTCTTACGGCTCGCCCATCAACAACCAGGCGCCGTACATTTATCGGCCCGGCATCGGGGTACAGTCGCTGCCGTTTCCGCCGGGAAACGCGTTCAGCGTGCCGACCGACATCAACGATGACGGCGTCATCGTCGGATATGCCCAGCCGACCTGGTCGGCCGAGCAGAGCATGATCGCCTGGAAGCTCCAGAACGGACAGTTCACGTTGTATCCCGGCATCAGCTTTGGGAACAACATCAATAATAACGGGATGATCGTCGGCCGCGCATGCCTTTCGGGCACGCAGCTTACCTGCTATTTCCAGGCCGCGCCGGGCGGCGTGATGCAGATGTTTGGAGCATCCAACTTCTATTCGTCCACCCAGTGGCGGCTGGTCGATATCAACGACTATGGGCAGATCGTCTACACCGCGCCGTCGCCGGGCCTCGCACAGTTCCGAGCGCCGGACGGCACGCTGACGCCACTCCCGCCGCCCACGCCGCCCTACGTGCGCACTTTTTCGTGGGCCATCAACAACGCCAGCCAGGTCATCGCGCGCTGGGAATACAACGCCGGCTCGCAGTACTTCTCGCAGGCTTTCATCTGGCGCCCCCAGTCCAGCGCGCAAATCGTGGGCATTCCCAATCTCCACGTGCGGCCCAAGGGGCTCAACAATCTCGGGCACGTGGTCGGCGAGTCTGGCTCCAACGAGAATAGCTTCCTGGACATGTGGCTCTGGACGCCGCAGCACGCCAACGAGGACCTCGATCCGTTGATCGATCCGGCCTTGCAAATCGTCACGACCGGTGTTTCGGGCATCAACGATCGGGGACAGATCATCGCTGTCGGGGTGCGGCAGGTTCCGCCGGTGGCGTCGATCCAGTTCGTCCTGACGCCGGTCGCGCCCGGTGACGTCGATGGCGACATCGATGCCGATCTTGCAGACTGGGCCGGCATCGTGGCCTGCATGAGCGGACCGTCGGTTCCATTCGACAGCGGCTGCGCCTCCGCAGATCTGCAACTAGACAACGACGTGGATCTGCGCGACGCCGCGCTGTTTCAACAGGATTTCACCGGCCCCTGATAGGGGCGCGCGGTGCGGTGCGGTTGCTCAATGGCGTCAACACAACCCGTGTTTGCGGGCACGAGTGTGGCCCTTTGCCCATAGATTGAGTCCCGCATCGTGGCGAGGCTGAAAGGAGCTGATGATAAATCTGACACTGCGGACGCGAATACTTTCCGCGGCGGCTGCTTGGCGCCGCCCGAGCGGCGGCAGGCGTGGAATACCCGTTCACGCTGCTGGGCGCGCCAATCCCGGGCGGGCGGCGCTGATCGAGAGCTATCGCGTCTGCTGAGAAACTCCGGTCCATTTCGCAACATGGAAGCCACGCGCGCCATTCTGCGCGACCTGCCCCGTTCGTCCGCCGCCGCCCGGTGAACGCCCGACCCCTGCTGCGCGTCCCAACTCGCGCCGTGGCCACTTCGAAACACGCTGCACGGTTGGTAGAATGGTTGTGTCGGGGTTGGATGGGACGCTCGGAGCTTGTTGGCCGCGGCCAGCGGTCACTCGGGCGGCGACCAGAAAGGGGAAAAACATGTTCACATCGCGCTTCGCGCTACGGGTGGGGATTCTTCTATTCACGACTTGCTCCGCGTACGCCCAGCAGACGGCGTTTAC